>JBEPVV010000071.1:0-7725 GCA_041690795.1 Gemmatimonadota bacterium
TCAGGCCACGGGCTGACCACCCTGCTCGATCGGGGCGGGCTCGTCTGGTACGGCGGCTTTGTCGGCGGTGCTCTCGGCGTGGTGGTCAACGGCTGGCGGCGCCGGGTGCCGATGCGATGGACGGCGCAGCTCGTCGCCCCTTCGCTGGCCGCCGCGTACGCGGTCGGGCGGGTCGGCTGCTACGTCGTGGGCGACGACTACGGCACTCCGACGACGCTCCCCTGGGGCGTGCGATTTCCGCAGGGATTGCCGCCCACGACGGCGCAGAACCTCCGCGATTTTCACGTCGCTGTACCGGCGAGTATTCCTCCGGACGCCATCCTCGCTGTGCACCCGACGCAACTGTATGAAGTCGGACTGATGCTGGTCGTCTTCGCGCTGCTCTGGCGCTGGCGCACCGTGCAGCGTGGCACGGGATGGCTCTTCGGAGCCTACATGGTGCTCGCCGGCATCGAGCGGTTCGGCGTTGAATTCCTGCGCGCCAAGGACGACCGCGCGCTCCTGCCAGGCGGGCTCAGTCTGGCGCAGGGCGCTTCGATTCTGGTCGTCATTGCCGGCGCCATCGTGATCGCCCGGCTCTCACCGAGCCAACCGCTTCCGCCCGGCGATTGGCTGCAACTTGGCGCTGTCAAGGCCGCAGGAAGCGGGCCTGTGAGGGCCGGACGTCAGCCCACTTGACACGATTTGTGGTTGGCCGTAGCATTCCACTCAAGGCGGCTGGCACCACGCACTGCCAAGGAAAAGTCCCAGGACGAAGAAGGGTGGAGCGAACACATCTGTTCGTCTCCGTATACTCAGGGGGCGTTCTGGGACCTCCCAAATGAAGCGGCCCGCCAACTGGCGGGCCGCTTCGCTTTGTATCAGGACAACACGACGTCGCGCTAGGTTCGCGGCCCCTTCACGATCTCGTCGGCGCTCACATCGACCACCGTCTGCCGCATCCGCTCGACCTCTGCTCTCAGTGCTCCAAGATCAGCTTCCATCCGTTCCAGCGAGCGCAGCATCGTCTCTTCCACGGGCGCGCCGGCCGCCGGATCGAAGATCGGATCGCGTCGTGCCGTCTCGACCGGTACCGGCGCCAATTGCCGGTCGCGGACACGCTGTACCACGAAGATCCAGAGCAATGCTCCCCCGGCAAGCAACGCCATGATGCTCTGCGCCACGTTCGACTCCAGCGTCGGATAAATGCCGAGTGCGGGAAAACGCGGCCACCCCGGCATGTAGGTCACGCCCAGCAACCCACCCTCCTGCAGCTCGGCGACGCCCTTCCCCGCGAAGACGAATGCCATGTAGTACAGGAATCCACTGGTCAGCGCAAAGAACGGCTTCAGCGGCAGTCGCACGCCCCAGCGATTGATGGCGATATAGACCACCGCCAGCGCCAGCCCGCCGGCCACGATGCCGGCGGTGACCGGAACGAACGTCGCCGAGAGCGCGCCGCCTTCGACGAAGAGCGCCTTGTAGAAGAGCACCGTCTCGAATCCTTCGCGATACACGGCGAGAAACGCTGCCGACGCGAGTGCAAACGCCGACCCGCCATCGACGGCCACCGCGAGGCGCTCCTTCACGAATGCCGTCCACTTGGCAACTTCCATCTTCGACAACAGCCAGTAGCTGACATAGAAGAGCACCACGACGGCGACCATCATCGTGAGCCCCTCGAGTGCCCCACGGTGCGCGGCACTGATCGCGAACACCGTCTCCAGCAGGACGGCAGTCAGCAACGACATCGCGATCGCGGCGCCGACGCCGATGTGGATATCGCGCTTACGATGACCGGCACCCGCCTTCATCAGGAAGGCAATCAGCGCGCCGATGATCAGGATCGCCTCGAGTCCTTCGCGCAGCATGATCACCAGTGACTGCACGAAGAGGTTGACCGCCGACATCCGGTCGCTGACGACTCGCTCCGCCTGTTCGAGGAGCGCGCCCAGATCGCGTTGCACGCCGGCAAGCTCGGATGTGGTCGCACCACCGGCGGCGCGGGTGCGCAGCGTGGCGAAGGCCGCCTCGAGTCTTGATGAGAGCTCGCTGTCCTTGGCGTGCACCGTCGACTCGACCTTCTCGAATTCGAGGTACGCATCGAACGCGGTGCTCGCCGCCTGTTCGTGCTGACCATGAGCGGCGAGCTCGACAGCCGCAGTGATCTTGTCGCGCACGGCCGTGAACACCGCCGCGCTCGCTGCGCCTTCCTGATCGATCGGCTGGAAGCCGCGCACCGCCGCCGCCTGCACCCGCGTGCCCGCCGAGCCGAGGGCCACCAGCACCTGACTGTCGGTCAGCACGGCAACTGTCGCGAAGGTGCGCAGCTTCGCCGGTACGTCTCCCTCGGCGCGACCTTGACGGAGCGTCGTCGCGTACAGCGCAAGCGCCCATCGGTCAGCGGCCGGGAGTCGCGTCTCGAAGGCAGGCATGGCGGTACCCGCAACGCCGATGGTAATCCGGTGATAGAACGACAGCGGTGTCGCGTCGGCGAGTTCGCCGGCGTCAGTCAGGTTGGCCGGTACCGGCACCAGGCCCCGCCCCGCCGGACCGTCGCCACGACCGAGCTCGCCGTGACAGCTGCTGCACTCCTGATGAAAAAGTTGCGCGCCGCGCGCCAGCGTGGGCGTGCGAATCGGCATTTCATCGAGCGCCGCCCCGACGCCACTCGCCAGGTCCTCCGCGGTGTGACGCGCTGCGAGCGCAACCGAATCGGCCGGCGCAACGCGCGCGATCAACGCGATCAGGCCGTCGATCTCGGCGCTGATCGACCCACCAAGCTTCGCGGGAAGCACCTGAGCAGCACGCCGGGCCTCGGTCAGAAAGAGGCGCGCCTCCTCCACCTCGGATTGGGCCGTCACTCGCCCGTTGGCCACCCCGTTCCGGTATTCCTGGGCAGCGACCTGTACGCTGGCTGCAATCCGTCGGGCCACGGCCACGGAATCGGGTCCGGGGCCGTGGATGACAGAGGCGCTCATGAGTGCCGCGTAGATGAGATTCATTCTCAAATGCTTTCAAAGAAGACGCGAGAAGCTAGGGGCGCCCCGTCGCGATAGCTAGGGAGACCGCCTCAGTCCGGCCCCGTTCTTCAGCATTCTTCCTGGAATCGATCTGGGTTCGATCGAAGCGGCGGCGATACGCCCTCCGTCGCGCGTCGTCAATCCTCCAGCACCGCGACGGCCGCCGCGACGTCGCGACTGTGGCTGAGCGAGATGTGAATGGTGACGCGGTGGGGGGCGAGCAGTTCGGCTGCGCGGCCGCTCAGCTCGACCTCGGGACGGCCGTCGGGGAGCCGGCGGACCCCGATCTCCTTCCACGACACGCCGCGTGCTCCTGGCAGCGCCTGCAGCGCCTTGTACACGGCCTCCTTGGCCGCAAGGCGGGCGGCAAAAGCGGGCACCGGGTCGCCAAGCGACAGCACGTAGGACCGCTCATCGTCGGTGAGCGTCCGGGCGAGGATCCGATCGCCGTGCCGGGCGTAGAGCTCGCGCGCGCGCGGCATCTCGACCACGTCGAGGCCGACGGCGATTACGGCCAGAGTCGCCACCAGAGATCGTTGACCGGACGAAACCACGCCGGTGCCGGCACGAAACCGCTGAGCCACGACGCCAGCAGCAGCGCAATCAGCAAGGTCGCCACCGACAAGACCCAGAGTGTCGTCGTGGGTCGACGCCAGGTGGCAAGCTCGGCGGCAACTGCGCGCCACCGCGCCATCTCTGCCGTCGCCACCCGCACCGCGCCGTCCCAGGCCGTCTCCATCGCCGCAGCGCGCGCGCGCCGCGTGACCGGGTCGTCGGCAAATCCCTCGAATCGCTCCAGCGGCATCCCCTCGGCGAGCAGTCGTTGCAGCAGCACGTCGGCGTCTTCGCTCGATGGCAGCACGGACGCCATTCGACGCGCGGGGTAGCGCGCCAGCTGCGCGGCGGCGCGCACCGCCGTTTCGCCCTCCGCAAGCACCCGCAGCCGCAGCGATCGCACAGCGGCGCCGAACGCCTCCTCCCACGCATCCTGGCCCATGCGATTGGCGGTGTTCGCCGCGACCAATGCATCGACCAGCGAGAGCCGCACATCGTCGAACGGCGTGCGGCTCGCCGGGGCGGCGAGGCGGCCCAGTTCGGCCGCGAGCGGCGTGGTCACGCGACCATCGCGTCGATCACGGCGGTGGTATCGGCCAGGGTAGCGAAGGTTGCGTACGCTCCGGTCGCCTCGAGTTCGGGCACCGAGTACGAACCGGTTGCAACGGCGATCGCCCGGGCGGAAATCCCCACACCGCACGCCACGTCTGCGGGCGTATCGCCGACGATGACGACTTCCGCGCCGACGGGCACGCGGCCGAAGAGCGGCGCCGCGCGTTCGGCCGCAATCGCCGGCAGGTCGGGACGGTGGCCGCTGTCGGAACCGTAGGCGCCCAGGGCGAATCGATCGACGTCGATGCCGGCGGCTGTGAGCTTGATCCGCGCGCCCGGTACCACATTGCCGGTGAGGAGTCCCACCACCACGTCGTCACGCGCGTCGAGCGCATCGAGCAGCGGCAGGATGCCGGGACATGGCCGGACGCCCGCACCATCCTCCGCCACGATCTGCGCCAGGTGCGTGACGTAGCGTTCGATCATCCGCGCGGTCGTGGCAGAAGTGACGCGCTCCGGACATCCAGCGGCGTGGTGGAGTTCCGCGACGATCTGCGGGTCGGTCTTGCCGTCGAAGCGGACCGTCTCGAAGAACGACAGGTCGCCGTATTCCGCTTCGAACGCCGACCGCAGCGCCCGTCGCCCCGCGTGCGCGCTGACCAGCAGGGTTCCGTCGATGTCGAAGAGAATCAGGCGATGCATCACTCGAAGCGGCGCACCGCGATCAGCCGAGGCATGAGCGCACTCGCCCGGCTGCCCGCCGCGATCGATTCGCGCGTCACACCGCCGGTGTCGACGGTGCTGTGCACCATTTCATCCTCATCGGCAAGCAACCCGACGTGACCGATGCGGTCGCTGTCGCGCGCGCGGAAGAAGAGCAGGTCGCCCGCCTGCTGATCGCCGGTGGGAATCACCACGCCATGGCCCGACTGCTGGTGGGCATCGCGCGGCAGCACAATCCCGCGGGCCACGAACGTGTTCTGCGTCAGCCCCGAACAGTCGATACCGGCGCCGGTGATGCCACCCCAGAGGTACGGTGTGCCCGCGAACTCGCGCCAAGCCCATTCGGCCGGCGATTCCGCGCGGGCCGACTCGACCATCCCTTCCCGGCTGCGCACCGCGCCCGCCAGCACTTCGCCCTCGTCGCCGCTGGGCAGGTGAACACGGCTCTCCGACGTCACCGGCAGCCGTGCGCGATGCGGCGCGCGGATCGCCAGACCCGCTCCGTCGCGGAGCAGCGCGCCTTCCGACCAGCCCGCCCGCTCCAGCCACGCCTCGACTTCGGCCATCGAGAGCCGGATGACGTAGCCGGCGGCGATCCAGCCCTCGTAGCCGTCCAGCGCAGTACGCACCCGCAGCATGTCGCCCTGCGTATCGAGAATCTCGGCGCCCTCGCCCAGCACCAGCTGCGACACCTGCTCGCTGCGCAACGACGGCGCCGCCAGCAGCGGAGCCACCGTCGCCGTGACCAGCAGTCCGTTCATTTCGCGGCGGCCTTTGCGGCACATTCGCGGCAGAGCGTGATTCCGCGAATGGTGCACACCAGGCAGACGAACGTGCCGCACGACTCGCACGGATATCCCTCTGACGCGCGCTCTTCCCGGCCGCAGGCGCGGCAGATCATCGCGTCGCGCTCCACCAGCTGCGGTCGGCTATTGAGCATGGTCGTCAACCCGGAATCGCGTAGCGCTTGATCTTGGCGATCAGCGTTGCGCGGGAGATGCCAAGTTCGATGGCGGTGCGGGTCCGGTTGCCATCGTGATGCTTGAGCGTGCGATCGATGTGCATTCGCTCCAGTTCGTCGAGCGTCAGCGGGGTGTGCCGGCGGTCGAGCGGCGAGAAGCGCGCCCGGAATTCGGCCGGCAGGTGCTCACCGCCCACCGCCGGGTTGCCGCGCGCCAGCAGGAGCGCGCGCTCCAGCACATTCCGCAGCTCGCGCACGTTGCCCGGCCACGCATGCTTCAGCAGCCGGTCGAGCGCATCGTCCGACAGTCGCGACGGTGCGCCAGGCGTTGCCGGCGAAAGCTCCTTGAGAAAGCGGCGGATCAATGCCAGGAAGTCGTCGCGGCTGCGCTCGCGGAGCGGCGGCACGTTCAGCGGCATCACGTTCAGCCGCGCGAAGAGGTCGGCACGAAAGCGACCGGCTTCGACGCACGCCGCCAGCGAGCGAGCTGTCGACGCGATGACGCGCACGTCGACGGGAATTTCCCGGCTGCCGCCCACTCGCCGGATTGCCCGGGTCTCCAGCACCGCAAGCAACTTGGCCTGCATGTCGAGCGGGAGATCGGCGATCTCGTCCAGAAAGAGGGTGCCACCATCGGCAATCTCGACCAGTCCCTGCCGCCGGTCAGCCGACGGCTCGCTGCCGTTGCCCTCGCGACCGAAGAGCTCGCCCTCGAGCCACGCAGCGTCGCCTGTGCTGCACGCCATCTCAATGAAGGGTGCCCCGGCCCGGGGCGAGATGTCGTGCATCAGCCGCGCAATCCAGCGCTTCCCGGTGCCGCTTTCGCCGCTGAGCAGGATGGCGTTGCGATCACTGTGCGCCAGCAGCGTCAGTTGCCGACCCACTTCGCGCATCACCGCCGACGTGCCGAGGGTCTCCAGTCCTTCTGCGGTCGCGCTCTGGCCGATCAGTGTGCGGTTGACGCGTCGCAGCCGAACCTTCTCGACCGCCCGGTCCGCCGCCACCTGCAGATGCCCCAGGTCGACTGGTTTGGTGAGAAAATTCTCGGCGCCGTTCTGCATGGCGCGCACGGCCGTCACCACGTCGCTATCGCCGGTAAGCAGGATCACGGCTGTTTCGCGCCCGCGCAGCTGCTCCAGCACCTCGAGCCCGTCCATCCCGGGGAGATTGAGGTCGACGAGCACCACATCGGTGAGGGCACGGTCGAAGGTCGCCAGCCCGGCTTCTCCGCTGAGTTCGCGATAGACGTCCCAGCCCCGGTGCTCGAAGAACGTTCCGAGCACACGCAACACCGTAACGTCGTCATCGATCAGCAGGATGGAATCGGTCATGATACCGTATTCTGGGAGTCAGACTGGCGCTGCTTCAAGCTGTCGCTTTTCTTGACACGCCGCTAGCCCTCTGCGTGAATAAGCTGGATGGCGCCGGGAACGACGCTCACGTCGAATGGCGTGTCGCCGGTCAACTCGCCGTCCAGCTGCACCGGCTCCGGCCCGTCGGGAGTGGTGACCGAGATGTGGGCACCACGCACCCGGGTGGCATAGACCGTCTTTCCGTACACGCCGCGGGCTTCGCGGACGACGTCCCAGAGGGCTCGCACCCCGCTCCCCACCGAGTCCACCTTGAGCACCAGCACATCGAGCACCCCGTCGTAGGGCGAGATCCCCTGGCCCAGCTTGAAGAGCGGGGGCACGATCTCGCCGCAGTTGGCAATGATGATCGTGGCCGCGTCGAATTCATGGATCACCCCATCGGCGTCGATGCGAAACGGAACGCACGCCACCTTCGACATCAATCGCCACGTAGTCGCGAAGTACGCAAGCTGACCCCACTTCCGTTTGTGCACCGACTTGGTGGCACCCATCACACGGGCATCCAGCCCGGCACCGCCCGCGCCAGCCGGGCGCCGATTGACAGCCCCGAGACGCCGCC
>JBEPVV010000072.1:0-7761 GCA_041690795.1 Gemmatimonadota bacterium
GGGCCGTCGTAGAACTCGAGGTACTCGTCGATCTGCGACTTGCGCTGCCCCACCGCCGGCTCGTTGATCGGGAACTTGATCCGCCCGTTGCCCGTCGTCACGACCTTCGACATCAGCGCCGAGTATTCGGTCGAGATCGTCTTGTCATCGAACGAGAGGATGTTGGCGAAGCCAAGCACGTCCTCGTAGAACTTGACCCAGGTGTTCATCCGGCCGAGCTCGACGTTGCCGACGCAATGATCGACGTACTTGAGCCCGGTACCCGGTGGGGCGTACGGCGAGCTCACCGCCACGAAACCCGGCAGGAAGAGACCGCGATAATTCCGGCGCTCGACGATCGAGTGAATCGTGTCGCCATAGATCTTGATGGCGGCGATGATGACTTCGCCGTCGTCGTCGCGCAACACTGTCGGAGCCTGCTGGCTGACGGCGCCCTTCGCGATGGCGGCATCGTAGGCGGCGCGCGCATCGTCGACCCAGAAGGCCATGTCGCGGACACCGTCACCGTGCGCGGCCACGTGTGCCGCGATCTCACCGTCCTCGCCGATCGGCGACGTCAGCACGAAGCGGAGCTTCCCCTGCTCCAGCAGGTAGGAGGCACGATCACGAACACCGGTCTCGGGTCCACGGTAGCCGATCAGCTTGTGGCCCCACGCCGCACGGTAGTAGTGCGCCGCCTGCTTGGCGTTGCCGCAGTAGAACTCGATGTAGTCGGTGCCGTTGATGGGGAAGGTGTCGTGCGCGGCCGTGGCGGCCGGATTGGTCATCGTCGATGTCATCGGTTGCTCCTCATCCTTTCAGAAAACTGGCCAGGTCTGCTTCGCTGATTGCCGGTTCACCCGGGCTGACGTTGTCGAGCTTTCCCGCCTGGACCCATTCCGCCAGCCGTTCGACCTCGGTGAAGAGGTGCTCGAACGAATCGACGACAAAGAGCAGCGGCTGATACTTGTCGATTTCGAAATACTGGTTGACGACCCACTCCAGCTGGAAGGGCCAGCGCTGCACGTCCGGGGATTCGATGCAGTGCTCGAGTTCGCCGTACGAGGAAAGCAGGCCGCTGCCGTACGCCTTGATGTCGCCGGGACGGGTTCCCTTCATCAGTCCGAACTCGATCGTGAACCAGAAAAAGCGCGCCATCGCCTTGATCACGCTCGTCATCCGGCGAACGCGCTCCTGCGGGTCATCGATGTCGGCGCCACGTTCCGCGGCGGCCCGCGCGCATTCGCCAAAGAGCACGAGCGTATCGGCGAAGGCCTTGTCGGTGTGCATCGGCACGTGGCCGGCGATGTCGTGGAAGATGTCGGGCTCAGGCAGATAATCGAGCGTGTTGCCGTCGCGAATCGTGACCGTGGTCGGAAACTCGCGCTGGCGAAGACAGTCGAAGAACATGTACGCCGGCACGTAGCCACTGACGGCCTTGGCCCGGAAACCGGTCAGTGGAGCCATGAACCGGTTGACCTCCTCGAGGCGCGGTACCCGGTCGGGATTGAGGCAGAGATTGTCGATGCCCTGCAGGAAGCGGTGATTGGCATACTTCCGCCACCGCTCGTTCATCCGCGAGAAGAGACTCTTCCAGGCATCATGATTGGCTTGCGAATACAGCTCATAGGGCTGCTCGATGTAGAGCCGCCCTTCGTCCTTTGCCTGTTCGATGAACGGGGCCTGCGTGGTGGTCAGGCCCGACGGACTTTCGGTAGTGGCAGTCATGGCTCTCCCATCGACCAGAAAGCTAACCGCGGCGGAAAGGTTCCGGTGCAGGCGTTCCGGCGGCGTCGCTGGCGGCCCAGCGAACGAAGTCCTGCAGCGCCTCGGGGTTGGCGAGGGCGTCCGCATTCCTGACGGGGCGTCCCTCCAGCAGGTCGCGCACCGCCAGTTCACTCAGCTTGCCACTCCGTGTTCGCGGCAGGTCGGCCACGGCGACGATCACCCGGGGAACGTGGTGGGGCGATGTGGCGGCACGGATACGCTGCCGGATCCCGTCGGTCAGCGCGGGAGTCAGTACCGCTCCATCGCGAAGTCGCACGAAGAGGACGATTCGCTCATCCCCCGCCTCGCCTCCCGGGAGGCGTTGACCCACCACAAGGCTTTCGAGCACTTCCGGCACCGCTTCGACCTGGCGGTAGATCTCCGCCGTGCCAATGCGGACGCCGCCGGGGTTGAGGGTCGCGTCGCTGCGACCGCTGATCACGAATCCGCCGTGCATGGTGCGGGCGATCCAGTCACCGTGCCGCCACACACCGGGGAACGCATCGAAGTACGCCGAGCGGTAGCGCGCACCGTCCGCGTCATGCCAGAAGCTGGTCGGCATCGCAGGAAAGGGCGCCGTGCAGACGAGCTCGCCCGGTTCGCCGATGGCGCAGGGATCTCCATCAGCATCGAAGACATCGACCGCCATGCCGAGCCCCGGGCCCTGGATCTCACCGCGATGGACTGGCGAAATGGGGTTGCCAAGGACGAAGCACGATACGATGTCGGTTCCACCGGAAATGCTGGCGACCTGCGCCGTTGCGCACACCGAGGAGTGAATCCAGTCGAACGACGCTGCTGCAAGCGGACTTCCGGTCGAGAGTACCGCGCGCAAGCGCCTGAGGTCATGGCTGCGACCGGGGTGCAGCCCCGCCTTCTCCGCCAGCGCGAGATACTTGGCGCTGGTACCGAAGACGTTGACGGCCGCTTCGGCGGCGAGCCGCCAGAGCAGACCGGGTTCAGCGGAGGGCAACGGAGCGCCATCGTACAACACGAGGGTGGCGCCGCACGCGAGCGCACTCACCTGCCAGTTCCACATCATCCAGCCGCAGGTGGTGAAGTAGAAGAGCCGCTCATCGCGACGAAGGTCGCCGTGCAGGCGGTGTTCCTTGAGATGCTGCAGCAGCGTACCGCCGGCGCCGTGCACCATGCACTTGGGCAGGCCGGTCGTGCCGGACGAGTAGAGGATATAGAGGGGCTGATCAAATGGGAGCCGGAGGTATGTGGGGCGCGCATCGTCCGAGGTCGCCAGCCACTCATCCCATCGCGCCGCGCGTGAATCGGTCAGCGGAGCATCATCGCCGCGGTAATGCACCATTACTGCGTGCCGGATCGACGGCAGGCGAACGAGCAGTTCCTTCGCCCGCGTGGCACACTCGTGCACCTTGCCGCCGTAGCCATATCCGTCTGCCCAGAAGAGCACGACCGGCTCGGTCTGGCCGAAGCGATCGACGACGCTCTCGACGCCGAAATCGGGCGAGCACGATGTCCACACCGCGCCGATGGAGGCGGTCGCGAGCATTGCGATCACGGTTTCGGGCACGTTGGGCATCCACGCTGCAACGCGGTCACCCGGAACGACGCCGGCGGCGCGCAGGGCGGCGGCGATGCGCGCGACCTCCGCCTGGAGTTGCGACCACGATCGGGATGACTGCGGTCCGCGTTCGTCCCACGCAACGATGGCTACGCCGTCGTCGTCGCGACGCAGCATGTTTTCAGCGAAGTTGAGGCGCGCGCCGGTGAACCAGCGCGGGCCGCGCGCGGGATCGGGCGGTGCCATCCGCTCAGCTCCGACAAGCACTTGCTCCCACGCCCTTCCGAACCGGTCGCGGTCGGCGATCACGCCGCCATCGTGCCACACCAGCGGCCAGAACGCCTCGGGTGAAGCGATCGACCAGCGGTGCAGGTCGCCGAACGATGCATCGTCGGTCCAGGGCGGCAACGCGGCGCCGGCGCCCGCGGCGGCCGCGTAGAGCGCGGCGATCGCCGACGTGCCTACGCGCTCAGGATCCGGCGTCCAGAGTGGTGTGTCGGGCACGCGATCAGTGATGATGAAGGACGACGTCGTCGCTTCGCACGCGAGTGCCGATCATCAGGGTCAGCAGCTGTCGCTGATAGCCAGGTGCCACCACATCGATATACTGCTTGCGGCACTTGGCGAGAAGCCGCGGGTCGAATTCGAGGCGGTATTCACCAGCCGACGAACTGAACGTCCCGAATTGCGTGCCCATGATCTGCAGATGCGCGCCGCTCAGCGGCGTGCGCCCGTCGGTGTCGAGCACGCGGCCGATGACCGTGGCGAGTACCGGGGAGCCGTCGGCGTTCTTGCCGAGATCCGGGATCGCAACGCAGCGACCTGAGGTCTCGTCATCGAACGAATTCTCCCACTTCCCCGGATCGCGACTCGGCAGGCCTGCCCTGCCCATCGACGAAGGCGCAGCCGCAGCGATCTCGGCGCTCGCCGGGGCGCCGCTGGCCGAATCAAGCTTCGGCGGACCCCAGGGCGACGTGGTGGGCAGTGGGACGGCGCCGAGCTTCGCGTAGTCGCCGGGGCGCGGCATCCTGATCTGTTGCGGCGCTGCAGGCTGCGGCTGGGGCTTGGCGTCGTCGGGCGCCGCAGCAGTCGCCTGAGGGGCGGCTTCCGGTACCTTGGTTGGCGGCGTGGCGGGCGCCGCCTCTGGGACAGTCTGCTTGGCGGCCGCCTCCTTCGCGCGCGCGTCGGGTTTCTTCGAGTCCGGGCCCAGCTCCACCTCATGCGGTGGGGGCGGAGGGGGCTGCGAAGGCGTCGGCGTTGGCGGTGTTGGCGTCTCGCGTCGAGCCTGTTTCTGGCGATATACTGGCTGTTGCAGCGTCAACGGCTGAGCGGTCATTTCCTCGGCCGGAGCGACCGCGCCGCGCGATGCACTGGAGACCGGCAGGCCGAAGATCAACAGGAGGGTGACGAGCAGGTGCACCGCCGCGCTGGCGCCAAGCGCCAACCACGTACGGGAGTCCCTGCGCTCTGGTCGCTGCTCTTCGGGCTTGAGTCCGATCACGCCTACAGATTAGCCGGGGAGGGTAACAACCGGGATGGCGTCAGGGGCGATCGGGGAGTGAACACGTGACAGATACGTGCGCCGGTGCCCGGGCGTTGCCTCCTTGCCCTGCCATATTTCGCGGATGACCGAAATCCAGCACATCCCGTCGCTCATCGTCGGCGCGGGCCCGATTGGCCTGGCATGCGCTGTCTCCGCCAGGCGGCGCGGGGTCGGCCACCTCGTCGTCGACGCCGGCGCGATCGCGCATTCGATTGTCCGCTACCCGGTGGGCATGACCTTCTTTACCACACCCGAACGACTCGAAATCGGTGGCCACCCGCTGAACTGCGGCGGCGCGAAGGCGACGCGCGAAGAAGCGATGAAGTATTACCGCGGCGTGGTGCGCTGCGAGTCGCTGCGGGTACGGACGTACACGCGGCTCATCGCGGCGACGCGGCATCAGGGAAGGATCGAGTGCCAGCTGCGAACGGCGGAAGGGTCCGAGGTCGTGAGCTGCGATCGCCTGATCGTGGCGACTGGGTACTTCGAAAACCCCAATCTGCTCGGCGTGCCGGGTGAAGAGCGGCCGCACGTCTCGCACTGGTTCGACGAGGCACACCTCACCACCGGACTCGACGTCGTGGTGATCGGCGGGAAGAACTCGGCTGTCGAAACCGCGTTGCAGTGTTACCGCGCCGGCGCCCGCGTGACGCTGGTGTACCGGGGCGAGACGCTCAAGCCGAGCGTGAAGTACTGGCTGAGGCCGGACCTGGACAACCGGATTCATGCTGGTGAGATCGCTGCGCGCTTCGGGCACGAAGTGGTCGCGATCACCGGATCACACGTCACGGTCCGGTCGGCAGGCGGGTCGATCGAAGAGCTGCCGGCACAGCGGATCTACGCGTTGACGGGCTATCACCCGGACTTCGCGCTGTTCGAAGCCATTGGCGTGGCGTGCGACGAGACGAGCGGGAGGCCGGTGCTCGATCCCGAGACGCTGCAGACCAATGTCCCCGGTGTCTACCTCGCGGGCAGCGTCGGCGCGGGTCGGAACATTTCGGAAGTGTTCATCGAAAACGGACGGTTCGACGGCGAGAAAATCTTTGGCGACGCGGCGAGCCGCCAGCATGCCGAGATGCTTTATGCAGAATCGCCGCGCCCGGTCGGCGAGTAACGCCTAGGGCGCGCGGTTGCGCTGCGCGGGGTCGGCGAGGAGGCGCTCGGTGAAGTCGACCCGTTCATGCAGCTCGCTCACTTCGGCGCGGAGTGCCTCGAGCTCGTCGAGAATGTTGGCCGCCGCTCCCGCCGTGACGAGGTGATCGGACTCCGGCTCCCAGCTGCTGACGAGGCGACCTTCTGCGTCGCGAAACGAGCCCGACGCCACGAGGATAAAATCAACGATCGCCCAGATACCCAGGCCGCCAAGAGTGCACAGCTGCACGACCGCTGAGCCCGTCTTGCCGACGTAGAAGCGATGGGCGCCGAAGACGCCGAGAAAGCCGGCGAGGATGGTGGCAACGGTGCGCGACCGAGGCGAGGCAAAGAGTTCGTCGTCTTCCGGCATGAGAGGGAATCTACAGCGTCGTGAAGGACAAGTGCGCCCGGCAGGAATCGAACCTGCGACCTACAGCTTAGAAGGCTGCCGCTCTATCCAGCTGAGCTACGGGCGCGACACTTCAGTTCAGGCAGATCGATGCTGCAGTCCATCGCGAATGGACCGGAGCAGCAACACTTCTTCGGTCGGGGCGGGAGACGGCGCCGGGGCGGCCTCAGGCTCGCGGCGCAGCCGATTCATCGCCTTGACCATCTGGAAGATGATGAACGCCAGAATCAGGAAGTTGATGGTGACGGAGATGAAGTTGCCGTACGCCAGAGCGCCGACGCCGGCGGCTTTCATGCCCGCGAGGGTGTGAGGCGTGCCAGCGGGCACCGGCGCCAGCGGGATGAAGTAGGACGAGAAGTCGAGACCGCCGAAGATCCTGCCGACGACCGGCATGATCAGGTCGTTGACGGCGGAATCCACGATCTTTCCGAACGCCGCGCCGATGATGACGCCCACGGCGAGGTCCATTACGTTTCCCTTGACAGCAAATTCCTTGAATTCGCGCAGCAGCGCCACGGCATGGACTCCGGGTTGACGGGTGATGGGGCGGGAACGCCCGGAGAATCTACGCCGAATCGGCGGGCTGCGAATAGCTCACATCCTCGTGGATAGCCGCATGCTGCGATTTGCGTCGTTGTTGTTCCTGCTGACCGGCGGCCATTCCGTGACCGCGCCGACACTTCCGGGCGAACGGGTCGTCCGGAACGCGTACCGGATGTATGACGGCAAGTGGTTCAAGACCGTGTTCTTCGCGCAGCGCACGGAAGTATCGGCCGACCCGACGCTGGGGACGGAACCGCGGGTCGAAACCTGGTACGTCGCCGTGCAACCACCCGGGCTGACTCGTATCGATGTCGCGCCGGCGCTCACCGGCCGCGCACTCCTCTATCGCGGTGATTCGACCTACGAATACGGCAAGGGGCAGCTTCGCGGGGCGCACCCCGGCGGCCGCGAGCCGCTCTACATCCTGCTGCACGACCTGCATTCGGCGCGGCCGGAGAAGACGATCGCGACGCTGCGCCGGTACGGGTTCGACTTCTCGCGAACCCACGAACGGGTGTGGGACGGCGAGAAGGTGATCGTCGTCGGGGCGCTCGCGGGCGACACGGTGTCGAATCAGTTCTGGCTGGAGAAGCGGCGGCTGATCCTGGTGCGGCTGATCGAGCGCAATGGAGCCGACCCACGGCGACCGCTCGATGCGCGCGTCACCGGTTACGAACGCGCCGGGCACGGCTGGCTCGAGCATAGCATCCGCCTCTTTCTGGGCGGACGGCTGTCGATGGTCGAGGACTACACCAACATTCACATCGACGCACCACCAGAACCGGGACTCTTCGACCCGGTGCCGTATCATCTGCCGCGGTGGCTGGGAGCGGGGAAGGACCTGTTCGGTGG
>JBEPVV010000073.1:0-7714 GCA_041690795.1 Gemmatimonadota bacterium
AGATGTGTATGAGAGACAGGAATGTACCCGCTCACCCGAAAGGATCGATGATGCCGGTGCTCGATAGCGACAGGGTCGTCACACGCCTTCGGTCGGCGTTCAACCACGACCTTCCGCGCCCGCAGATGCTCGGACTGGCCGCTCAGCTGATCCACGACGCCGGTCCGCCCTACACGTCGGTGTACCTGTACATGCTGCACGGGAATGAACTCGTGCTCGAAGCTTTCAGCGGCCGCGAAACCGAGCACATTCGCATCGCCGTTGGTCGCGGGGTGTGCGGCACGGCTGTCGCGACCGGCATCGACCAGAATGTCGGCGACGTCCAGGCGCTCGACAATTATCTCGCATGCAATCTCTTCACCCGGTCCGAGCTGGTGGTGCTGATCCGTCGCGGGTCGGTGATCCTTGGGCAGATCGACGTCGACTCCGATATCCCCGATCCGTTCACTGATGACGAGGAGCGTGCGGTGCGCCTCGTCGCCAATGCGCTGGCGGTGCTGCTCTGATTCGCAGCGTGCGTGGTGTTGAGCTCTACGAGTGTCGCAGTGGCAGCGGACCGGAAGTGGCGGTACTCCACGGCGGCCCCGGGGCACAACACGACTACCTGCTGCCGGGATTCGATGCGCTCGCGCATGGGCGCACGCTCATCTACTACGACCAGCGCGGCGGCGGCCGCTCGCCGGTGGGGCGAGACGTGCCGGTGGGCTGGCGCGAGCACGTCGACGACCTCGAAGCGCTGCGGGATGTCTGGGGTATTGACCGACTCCACGTCTGCGGATATTCATGGGGCGCGCTGCTCGCCATGCTCTACGCGATCACCTATCCCGCGCGCATCGCCTCCTTGGCACTGGTGTCCCCGGCCCCCGCGGCACAGCGCGAGCGGCAAGGGTTCGAGCAGAACCTGGCGCGTCGCAACGCCACCCCGGAACTCCTCGCCCAACGATCGGAGCTGCAGGCGAGTGGTCTCCGTGCGCGCGACCTGGCGCAGTTCAATCAGCGGCTCTTCGAACTTGCCGTGGCGGGGTATTTCCACGATCCGCGCCGCGCGCGCGAACTCACGCCCTTTCGCATCACCGGCCGTACCCAGCAGGAGGTCTGGAACTCACTCGGCGAGAACTTCGACCTGCGTCCCGCGCTGCAGCGACTGGCGGTCCCGGCCATCGTCGTCCACGGCGACGACGATCCAATTCCGCTGGACTCGGCGAGAGCGACCGCCGCCGCGCTCGGCGCCCCGCTCGTCGTGCTGCCCCAGTGCGGTCACGTGCCGTATGTCGAGGCGCGCGATGCGTTCGTTGCGGCACTCGATCCCTTCCTTCCGCACGCATGACGGCCACACGAGTTCATCCGTTCGATCTGCTCTTTGGTGCCTTTCGCGAGCAGCGATTTCCGGCGATCGCCGCCGAGCCGGGGAGCCGGCGTACTCGCGATGAATTCATGCTGGCGAGTGCCGCGCTCGAATTGATGCGCGACATGCGCCCCGACGATGGATTGGGCGATGCGGTCGACGATTTTGTCGCCCTCGTGCACGCCGCCTATCTCTACTGGAGCGACGGCGAGCAGACGGTTGAATTCGGTCAGGCGCAGACGCGCGCGCTTGTTGCCACGGCTGCGGTCGCGCCTCGCAGCCAGAGCACCGCCGTGCGCTACATTCAGGTCGCCCCGCGCCTGCTCTGGGCGCAGCTCGCTGAGGATGGTCCTTTCGAGCCGCTCGACGGCTGGTTTGAGCAACGGTCTCCCGCTTCGCTCCGGATGGTGGCGTGCCTGGGAGTACATCCCGAGCGTCCCGGAGTGTCGGTAGCGGTCGTCGAGGGGACACCGGTCCCGGGGTGGTCTCGCCCCGATCGTTCGGCACTCTTTTCACCGCTCATGTCCGGCGGTGATGCTGCGGACCTCCTCGCGGTGAGTGCGCCGGAAGAGCTGCTGTTGCTGGGCTGGCGCGCGCTCGCCAGCGAGAACACCGATCAAGGCGGAGCCTGATGGCGGTAATGGATCGGACCGGTGTGGCGCGATCGCTCGAAGAGATTGCCTCCTACCTGGAGTTCACGGGAGGCAATCCTTTTCGCGTGCGCGCCTTCAACGGTGCAGCGCGCAGCGTCCTCGGCTTTTCAGGCGAGCTCGAGCCGGCGATTGCCGATGGCTCCCTCGCCGATACCAAGGGCATCGGGCCCGCGATCCTCCAGGTTGTGACCGAACTGGTGATGACCGGCCGCGCCAGCCTGCTCGACGAACTGCGCGCAGAGGTTCCCGCCGGCCTGGTCGACATGCTGGGAATTCCCGGACTCGGCGTTGCCAAGATCCGCCAGATCCGCGATACCCTCGGCATCGAGACGCTGCCCGAGCTCGAAGACGCCGCCCGCGACGGACGTCTTGCCGGTCTGCCACGTTTCGGGCAGCGCACAGCAGACAAGGTCCTCAAGGGGATCGGCTTTCTGCGACAGGCGAGTCAGTGGCGCCTCGCCCATCACGCAGCGCAGGAAGCCGAAGCGTTTCGCGACGCATTCGCGCGCCTGCCGCACGTTCTGTCCGCGCATACGGCCGGCGCCGTGCGTCGTCGCTGCGAAGTAGTCCGTGAGCTGGTCACGGTACTCGTGGCCGACATCGCGCCGGAGGAAGTTTTCCGCCAGCTGCAAGGGATGCCAGGCGTCAACGAAATCGCCGGCGAAGATGAGCGGCGGGTGACGTTGCGTTTCGCCGGCGGCAGCAGTGTGCAGGTGCTGGTCACGCCGCCGCAAAACCTCGGCGTCATGCTGGCGCAGGCAACCGGAAGTGAAGAACACCTGGTCGCGCTGGCGCGGCATGCTGCAACCCGTGGGTTCAACCTCGCCGGGACCGCGCTTTGGCAGGGCAGTCGTTTCGTGCCGACACCGACCGAAGAACTGCTCTATGCCGCGCTCGATCTCCCCTGGATTCCCCCGGAGTTGCGCGAATCCGGCGCAGAAATCGGGCAGCCAGTACCACCCTTGGTCGACATGGCCGATCTGCGTGGCTTCCTGCATTGCCACACCGAGGCCTCGGACGGACGGAACACCATCGCCGAACTCGTTGCCGCCTGCCAAGACGCCGGCTATGAGTACCTCGGCATCACCGATCACTCGCGCGCAGCGGCCTACGCCGGTGGATTGTCGCCCGACGAGGTGAAGCAGCAGTGGGACGAGATCGACGAGCTCAACGCCCGCACGCCGGGCTTTCGCGTGCTCAAGGGGATCGAGAGCGATATCCTGGCCGACGGCACCCTCGACTATCCCGAAAAGGTTCTTGCTGGTTTCGACTTCATCATCGGGTCGATCCACTCGCGCTTCAACCTCGGGCGCGAAGAGATGACGGCGCGCGTCTGCGGCGCGATGGATTCGCCATACCTCACCATCCTCGGTCACCCAACTGGCAGGCTCCTCCTGTCGCGCGAACCTTACCCGCTCGACATGGAACGGGTCTTCGCGGTGGCGGCGGAACGGAAGGTTGCCATCGAGATCAATGCCGACCCGCATCGGCTCGACCTCGACTGGCGCGTCCTCGCCGCGGCGCGTGAGGCTGGTGTCATCATCTCGATCGGCGCCGATGCACACAACATTGCCGGTCTGGCCCACGTGCCCTACGGCGTGGGCATCGCACGAAAAGGGGGGCTCGGTCCCGGCAATATTCTCAACTGCCGCAGCGCCGACGAGCTCGTCGCGTTCGCCCGCGCGCGCCGATGAGTTCACGCGAGACGCGCTCGGCGCTGCAGACGCGCACCCGGACGATCATCGTCCGGCTCAAGCGGCTCTATCCCGATGCGCATTGCGAGCTCGACTTCGCCAATCCCTTCCAGTTGCTGGTGGCGACGATTCTTTCGGCGCAGTGCACCGACGTGCGGGTCAATCTCGTCACGCCCGCCCTCTTCAAGCGCTGGCCCGATGCGCACGCGCTCGCGCAGGCGAAGCCAGAGCAGGTGGAAGACGTGATCCGCTCGACTGGATTCTTCCGCAACAAGACGCGCTCGCTGATCGGCATGGCAGGCGCGGTGGTGGCCGATCATGGCGGCGAAGTTCCGCGCACGATGGCAACGCTGCGTCCACTTCCTGGCGTGGGGCGGAAGACGGCGAATGTCATTCTCGGCAATGCGTACGGCACCAGCGAAGGGATCACCGTCGACACCCACGTGCTCCGGTTGTCCCGTCTGCTCCGGCTCACGCGTGAAACCGATCCGGAAAAAGTCGAGCAGCACCTGATGACGCTTGTTCCGAAGCCGGACTGGGCGGTCTTCAGTCACCTGCTGATCTGGCACGGACGCCGGATCTGCATTGCCAATCGGCCCCGGTGCGATGAGTGCCCGTTGAACGATATCTGCCCGTCAGCGTTCAAGCCGGCTATCGGATATCGGCCGCCAGCCCCCGTAAAGGCGAGCAAGCGCGCGGTACGTTCGCAATGACGCGCCGATACATCGGCAGCGTCGCGCTGTTGTTGGTTCTCGCCGTGGGGTGTCGCCGGGATGCCGCGCCCGCGGTCACGGCCACCGGGCCTGCCGCTGATCGCCTGCCTGCGCTGCAGCTGCATCACCTCTCGACCACGATCGAAAACGGCCCGCGACGCGGCTTCGCCATCGGCCCGCAAGGAACGATCGTCAGCGGGGATGACACCGGCGATGGGATGATGTATTCGCTGATCGATTCGACCGGCAGCGTTGTCCGGCGGATCGGGCGACGGGGTGACGGCCCTGGCGAAGTGCGGGGCGGATGGACGGCGGTGTTCGACTCCACATTCGTGGTGGTCAGCCAGCGAATCGTTCGCTACGCATTCGATGGCCGGCCGCTGGAAACGGTTTCATTCGCGACCGACGTCATCCCACGGATCAGCGTGTCGGCTCATGAGATCCTTGGATCGCGCGGGCACCCGGGCGGCAACTCGCCGGCTGTGGTTTCGATGGTCACGGGCGTTGCCCGTGACCTGTTTGCCGCACCCGACTCGTTCATCGTGGCGTCGTTTCCGGCGTCCAACCTGTTCGAGAACGGGGCTGGTGTGCAGTCGGTCGCGATGCCGGTGCTCGGGCTCTGGTCGGGCGGTTTCGTCGTAGCCGACGGGTGGCGATACCGTCTCGCGATCTACGACTGGAATGGCAGCCTGCAGCGGGTCCTGTCGCGCGACGTGCCGCGTCCTCACCTGTCGGCCGCGCGCCTTGCGACCGAGCTTTCGGAGGATCTGGCGATCAGGCGGTCGCTCGGACGTGCTCCCGCACCGGCCGATGTCGAGCGCATTCGGGACGATATCGCCAGCCGGCGCCAGCCGTACTTCACTCACGTTCGTTCGCTCGGGTTTGATGGCGAGGGCCGCATCTGGGTCATCGGGATCGACGCCGATTCCGGTTTTGCCGACGTCTTCAATTCGCAACGGTTTCTGGGCCGGGTCCCGCTGCCGTGCCCGTCCATGCGTGCGTTCGATTCCTGGTCGCTGAACGGAACCTGGCTCGTACTCGCCTGCGCTCCAGACGATCCCGATTCTGATCGTGACGCGGTGTTCAAGGTCTTTCGCATCGTCGATCGCTGAACACGCCGGACGGCACTCGCGCCGGCGATATATTCCGCACCCACATCTCCGAGGAGTCCCCGTGGCCAAGACCGCAACGCTCGACACCGAAAAGGGCACCATCATCGCCGAACTCTTCGACGATGAGGCTCCCGCTACGGTGGCCAACTTCGAGAAGCTTGCCAACAGCGAGTTCTACGACGGCACCCGTTTCCATCGTGTCATCAACAACTTCATGATCCAGGGTGGCGATCCGCTGTCGAAGACCGCCAACAATCCTCGCGCAGGAACCGGCGGTCCGGGCTACACGATCAAGTGCGAGACCGCGTCGAATACCCACAAGCACGTCGCCGGAACCCTCTCGATGGCGCATGCGGGCAAGGATACAGGCGGGAGCCAGTTCTTCATCTGTCACACCCCGCAGTCGCACCTCGACCGCGTGCACACGGTCTTCGGACAGGTGACGCAGGGCATGAACGTCGTGAATGCCATGCAGCAGGGCGATGTGGTCCGCACCATCCGGGTGAGCTGAGTACGCAAGTCGGACTCGCCCTCCTCTGCGACTATGCGCTCGTTGACCAGCAGGGGAAACTCTCCGTGCTCGGCATCTGGCGACACGTTGCCGTCCAGCAGTTTCCAGCCGTGCATCCACGCGCCCATCTCGTTCTCCACCTCCGCGGGCGCCGCACCGAACTGGGCAACCACGAGTTGCGCGTGCGGCTGGTCGATCCCGCCGGCGACGTAACGCTCGAACAGACCGGCATGATGCAGATCAACGAGCCCCCGGCCGGGGTGGTAGAGCTGGAGGCGCCGGCAGTGCTTGTCTTCGACCTGCCGCTCTCCGCGCCCGGCGAATACGCCTTCGTGGTGGTCGTCGACCAGGTCGAGGCAGCGCGGGTTTCGTTCCTGGCCACCATGGTTGGAGTGCCCCCGGGACAGCTGCACTGAGCTGATTCCACCTTACCTTTCCGGGATGGAACCTTCCGCCTGGCCACGATCGCGGGCCGAATCGCTGATGTTCTCCTGGACCATCTCGCCGGCTTTGCGGGCCCACATGCACGCGGTCGAACTCGCCATGCGGCACTTCGCGCCAAAATACCACGGCGATCCGGAGTGGTGGGGAACAGTGGGACTGCTCCACGATTTCGACTACGAGAAATTTCCCAATGAAGCGCGCGCCGCAGACCGCGAGCACCCCAGCGAGGGCGTCCGGTTTCTTGCCCTCGAAGGGTTTCCCGCGGCTGGTCTCGAGGCAATCCTCGGTCACGCGGCGTTCACCGGCGTTGCTCGCGAGAGTGATCTCGCCCGCGTGCTCTTCGCCGTCGACGAACTCTGCGGCTTCGTCGTCGCGTGTGCGCTGGTACGCCCCGGACGCACGCTCGCCGGTCTCGAGCCGCGATCGGTCCTCAAGAAGTTGAAGGACAAGGGGTTCGCGCGCGGAGTCAGCCGCGACGACGTCCGCCAGGGCGCCGAAGAACTCGGGATCGCTCTCGAAGAACTCGTCGCCGGCGTGATTGCGGCGCTGCAGCCGCACGAAGCTGCGCTTGGGCTCGGCGCCGCGTGAGCCTGCCGGAAGTTGCGGCACAACCAGCGGGCGATGCACTGCAGCGGGCGTTTGCGCGCGCCGCTGGTTCATCACTCCTCGGCGGCAACCGGGTCGAGCTCCTCTTCGATGGCCCTGCGACGTACGGTGCGATGTTCGCCATGATCGAATCGGCGCAACATCGCGTGCATCTGGAGAACTACATCATCCATGCCGACGCGGCAGGAACCGCGTTCGCCAACCGATTGATCGAACGTGCGCGCGCCGGTGTGACGGTGAGGGTGCTGTACGACTGGGTCGGGTCATTCGCCACGCCCCGCCGTTTCTGGCGGCGAATGCGCGAGGCCGGCATCGAGGTGCGCGGCTTCGGCCCGATCAGTGTCACCGACCCGCTGCTGATCTTCTCGCGCGATCATCGCAAGCTGCTGGTCGTCGACGGCGACCGCGCCGTGACGGGGGGACTGTGCATCGGTGACGAGTGGATGGGCGACGACGCCAAGCACCGTCAGCCATGGCGCGATACTGCCGTGGCGATGTACGGACCCGCGGCGCGCGAGCTCGATCGTTCGTTCTGGCGGTGCTGGACGTTCAGCCGCGGAGCGATGCCGACCAACAATCCGGACGGATACCAGGAACCGCCAGGCTGTGGCGACGTGGACGTTCGCGTCGTCGCCA
>JBEPVV010000074.1:0-7586 GCA_041690795.1 Gemmatimonadota bacterium
ACCTCACCCAGTTGGATGTTGACCAGTGGGACCAGACCACCGATCGGGGTGAACGAGTCGTGCATGGCGTTGACGGCGCCGCACGATGCGTCGGTGGTGACCGTGGCGAACAGGGCGGAGTTGACGATGCCGAACCGGACCTCCTTGCCTTCCATGTTGCCGCCGGGACTTGTCGCCGTCGTCGTGACATCGACTCCGCGAACCGCATGGATCGGATTCCCGCGCGACTCGGCCCAGTATGCCGTCGTCACACCCGCAAAGAACAGCACATACATCGCGCTCCACAGCGCCCAGCCGTGACGCTGGTGCTTGACCATTCGGCCGAACATCCAGGTCAAGGCAGCTGGAATACTGAAGATCGCGATCATCTGCCAGAAATTCGTCCACGGCGTGGGGTTCTCGAACGGGTGCGCCGAGTTGGCGTTGAAGAATCCGCCGCCGTTGGTCCCCAGCTGCTTGATCGCTTCCTGGCTGGCGACCGGACCCATCGCGATGACCTGCTTGACGCCTTCGATCGTGGTAGCGGTGACGTAGTTCGCGAAGTTCTGGATGACGCCCTGCTGCACGAAAATCAGGGCGACGATGATCGACAGCGGAATGAAGAGGTAGAGCGTCCCCCGGACCAGGTCGACCCAGAAGTTGCCGAGCCGGCCAGCCGAGTTGCGCGCAATGCCGCGCGCGAGTGCGACGGCAACAGCAACCCCGCTCGCGGCAGATGCAAAATTATGAAACGCCAGCTGCGTCATCTGCGAGAAGTACGACATCGTCGACTCGCCGGAATATGACTGCCAGTTGGTGTTGGTCGTGAACGAAGCCGAAGTCTCGAACGCCTGACGATCGGCAACCGCCGGAAGTCCGGCAGGATTGAATGGCAGCCCGTGCTGGAGCCGGAGCACGAGGTAGGTCAGCAGCATCGACGCGGCGCTGAAGATCAGCAACGAGGCGCCGTAACGCGTCCAGTGCTGGTCTTCGCCGGGATCGACCCCGGCCGTGCGATAGATCACCCGTTCCAGTACGCGCAACCCGCCGAGCGATCCATCGTAGACCTTGACGAGATAGATACCCAGGGGCTTCGTGACCAGCAGGATCACCGCCGAGAACAAGGCGATCTGCATCCACCCATTGGCGGTCACTAGAACTTCTCCGGCCGCAGCAGGGTGTACACGAGGTACCCGAGGACGAGCACCGCGACGACACCGCTGATCAGGTAATCCAGGTTCATGATTCGTGGCCCGGCTGATCGGACCGGCGGCCGAGCCTGTCGCAGCCACGCAGGTACGCAAGCATGGCGCAGAAGAAGAGGATGGTGCCGAGGATGTACAGCAGGTCGATCATCGCGTTCGCGCCCTCACCAGAGTGTCGATTCGTACGGTGAGTCAACGATACGGGACGCTTGCTTAAGAGCGCACAAGGAACGCCAGCTGGCGCATCAGGATTTCATGAAGATTTGGTCAGGCCAGGTCGGCGGCGGCCAGCTTGAGAATGAAGCTGCTGCCGCCACCGGGTCGCGGCAGGTACGTCAGCGCGCCGCCCTGTGACTCGGCCAGTCCACGCGCGATGGCGAGCCCGAGTCCAGAACCCTGCACGTCGGGAAGCGTCCCCGATGGGCGATAGAACGGCGCGAAGATACGGTCCCGGTCAAGTTCGTCGACTCCTCGACCGCGATCGGACACGCGGAGCTCGAGCCAGGCGCCGCGGCGCGCCACGTCGAGCTCGATGCTGCCGTCGGGCGCATGCTTGGCTGCGTTCTCGATGAGGTTCACGAGAATCCGGACTGACGCCGCCAGGTCGAACGTCCCCAGCAGGAGCGTACCACCGTCTTCGAGCGTCACGCGCACGTCGCGACCTGATGTTGCGCCGGCGACGCGCTGCAACGCGGCCCCGACGAGATCGTCGACCGCATTCAGCTCGACGGCTGTCAGCGACGTGCCGCTCTGCACCCGTGAAAGGTCGAGCAGGTCACCAACCATCCGATTGAGGCGACCAGCCTCTTCTTCGATCAGCGCGGCGCGCGGATCCTTTCCGCCGAGGTCGTGGGCGACGGCCATGATGGTGGTCAGAGGCGTGCGCAGGTCGTGCGACACCGACGCCAGCAACGCATTCTTGAGGCGATCCGATTCGCGAAGCTGTTCGGCGTGACCGGCCGTAGCTTCGAGCTCGACCCGCTCCACGGCCAGCGCGGCGTACGGGATCAGGGCGTTCAGGAAGCGGGTTTCCGCCGGAGCAATCGTGAGTCGATTTGCTGCGATCTCCAGCACACCGGCGACACGATCCCGGACATGCAGCGGCAACAGCACGCGGCAGGCGTCATCGAGTCCAGCATCGGGCAAGCCCGATGCTGAGGTCAGCCGGGTCGTGCCATCGCGAATGCCGATCGCTGTGCATCCGTTCGCGATGACCCACGCGATCAGCGAATCCGGCGCTGACGACCCCGATCGGAGTGTCGACAACATCGGGTGGATGCGGCAGGTCTCCAAGCGGAGCCGTTGCGATATCACATCGGTGATGGCCGACAAGGCGTCGCGAGCGTTGGCGACGTTGAGCGTGCTGGCACCAAGTGCGGCGAACCGGTCGACTTCGATCGTTCGCTCGCGGGCAGACGCCGCTTCACGCCGCAGCCGGTGGACCAGTTGTGCCGCAACACCGCTGACGATGGCGAACGTCGCCAGCACAAGCCAGTCGGCCGCGTTGGCGATGCCAAGCGTGCCGTAGGGAGGAAGGAAAAACCAGTCGAAGAGCAGGAACGACGCCACCGCGAGTGCGAAGCCGATGCGATGACCGCCGACGGCGCTCCCGGCGAGGACGAGCAGCAGATACGTGAGCGCAAAGTGCGATTTGTCGAGTGAGGGCCTCAGCAGTAACAGGAGGAGGGTGACGCCACTCGCGATCAGCGCCCACAATAGCCAGTGCCACCCGGCCGGCGCCCACTTATCCAGTGGCATCCGTGAGTCCGATGAATCGGTATCCAACTCCTGGTTCGGTCGTGATGTATCGCGGTCGGAGTGGATCGGTTTCGACTTTCCGGCGAAGCTGCGCGACATACACGCGGAGGTATTGCTGTGCGTCGCCATACTGCCTGCCGCTCCACACCTCATGAAAGAGTTGCTGGTGCGTGAGCGTGCGCCCGGCATGCGTCATTAACGCGCGCAGGAGATCCCATTCGGTTGGGGTCAGGTGCACCAGTTCGCCCTGACGTCGCAGCGTACGCGCACTCACGTCGAGTGAGAGCTCGCCGATGGTAATTGACGTGGCGCCGGTTTCCGGCGACGCAGCGGCTCGACGCAGCAGGGCCCGCACGCGCGCCTGCAGTTCGGTCGTGCTGAACGGCTTGGTGAGGTAGTCATCGGCGCCGCCATCGAGCAGCGCGACCTTCTCAGCATCAGCGTGACGAGCCGACAGCACCAGTATCGGCACCGGCGACCAGCGACGGACCTCGCGGCAGACATCGAGACCGGAGATGTCGGGAAGGCCGAGATCGAGGATGACGAGGTCGGGGCGACTCGCAGCCGTCTGGTCGATGCCATCGCTGCCGGTGGCCGCCTCGATGACCCGCGCGGCATCGCCAAACGCGTTGCGCACCGCTCGCCGGATTGGCGGCTCGTCATCGATGATGAGAATCAACGGCATCGACTTCGGGTGGCTCATCGTTCCCAGCGGGTGACAGCCAACTTTATATCCTTCAATGACTTGCGGAATTGCCCCGCCTGGGATCGAACCAGGACTCTTCTGATCCAGAGTCAGACGTGTTGCCAGTTACACCACGGGGCATCGACTGCGAACGGCAAACCTATGAGAGGCAGGCGCATGACGCAAACGGCGCCCGACGGATACTTTCGACGTTCAACCGCGAACGCGCTCCGCCATCGCTCATCGATGCAGCACCGACAGCGTCGTCCGCACCGCCAGCGCCAGGAAGGCGACGCCCGCCACCGCACGGATCACCTGGCGGAACCGCACGCCACTGGTGCGCGCATGCCCCGCCGTACCGGTCAGCATGGCCACGCAGAGCGTCACCAGCAGCGAGCAGCAGTTGAAGGTGAGGCCAAGCTCCAGCAACTGCAGCCAGACCGGTTGACCACCGGCGACGATGAATTGCGACAGGAACGAAAGGAAGAAGAGGGCCAGCTGCGGATTGGTCAACGAAATCGTGAGGCCGACGCGGAAGGCGTGACCGTGGGCGTTCGCCGCCGGCGCCGGTGGACTCGTGTCCCGCACGCGCAGGAGCAATCGCACGCCCAGGTAGACGAGGTAAAGGGCGCCGGCGATCCGGATGACCGTGAACACCGCGGGATACGCGGCCATCGCGGCCGAGATCCCCGCCGACGTAACCAGCGTGTAGAACACACCCCCGAGTGTCACGGCGGCAGCAGCGATCGCGCCGACGCGCGTCCCCCGTTCGGCGCTGGTTGCCGCCACGTACATCATGTTCGGACCCGGCGTCAGGATCGTCGCGAACGCCGTGGCGAAGAACACCCCGTTCAGCATCGACGATCCGTTGCTGCGACGAGTACAACGTGCCCAATGGCCGGCGCTACATTCATGGCGTCAGCGAACTGGAACGGGAGTAACCGACTCGCATGGGAAAAGCCCGCCTCGAAGCGTTCAGCGATGGAGTGATCGCCATCCTGATCACCATCATGGTGCTCGACCTGAAGGTACCACAGGGCGCGGACCTCGCGGCACTCGCCCCCGTCCTGCCCGTTGGACTTGCCTACGTTCTATCGTTCATTTTTCTCGGCATCTACTGGAACAACCACCATCACATGCTGCATGTCACGGAGCGGATCAGCGGCGCCGTGCTCTGGGCAAACCTGCACCTGCTCTTCTGGCTTTCGCTGGTGCCGTTCGCGACGCGATGGATGGGAGAGAATCACTTCGCGGCACTTCCTACTGCCGGGTACGGCGTAGTCCTGCTATTCGCTGCGCTCGCGTTCACCCTGCTGACGCGCGTCATCATCGCGGCCAACGGCAGTCATTCGAGGCTCGCGCGGGCCATTCAGGACGACTTCAAGGGCAAGGCATCGCTGGTGTTGTACGCCACGGCAATTCCGCTGGCCTTCGTCAATCCGCGCATCGCCGACGCGCTCTACGTAGTCGTCGCCCTGATCTGGCTCGTCCCTGATCGCCGGATCGAAGCTGTGCTGACAGAACACTGACGCGCTGTCCGCCAGGTCATCATGCGACCAGCGCGACGTGCCGCTCGCTGTTCACGCCGACGCCCGCCGAGGGCAATCCCTGGAACGTCGCCTGTTGTGCTTCGACCGCGGCCGGACAGAGGTGCTGCTTCGCCACGAGGTCCCGCAGGATCCGGCTGACTTCATCCCGCGGCATGCCCGAGCGGTACGGACGGTCAGCGGCGAGCGCTTCAGTCACATCGGCCACCGCAATGATCCGCGCGACAGTGCCGAGCTGATCACCGCGAAGGCCGAGATGATAGCCCGTCCCATCGAGGCGCTCATGATGTGCGGCCGCCGTCGCCGCGAACCGACGGAATCGCGCGACCCGATTGAGAATTTCGAAGGTGAATCGCGTGTGGTGCCGCATCGCATCCCATTCCTCGTCGTCGAGCGGCCCGGCCTTGTCGAGGATCCGGTTGGAAACGCCAAGCTTGCCGATGTCGTGCAGCAACGCCGCGCGACGCAACGTGCGCATCTCCGTCCGGCCCAGGCCCATCTCGGCGCCGATCGCGACGGAAATGGCGGCCACGTTCTGTGAGTGCTGCGAAGTGTACGGACTCTTCGCGTCGATCACTCGCGCAAACGCTTCCGCCACGAGATCGAGCTGCGCTTCGTCACAGCGAATCACCTGTTCCTGCGGTTCGAGGGCGCTGACCAGCTTGAGCGCATTTCCGCTGCGCAGGTCGTTCCAGAAGCCGGTGTCGAGCTGGAAGGCGCTGAGACAATCGACCACCACCGGATCGAACCACCGGCCCCGGCGCGCGTTGGCCATCTCGTAGGCCGTCCGCACGTCGAAGGCGCTCTGAAAGACTTCAACCGTCTGCGCCAGTCCAACGATCCGACCCAGCATCGGAGTGGCCGAACCGCGAAGTCCGAGTGGCATGCCGCTCCCGTCCCAGTGCTCATCGAGCGAGCGGATGGCGTCGGCGGTACCGGCCGGTAGTCGCAACATCTGCGCGATGTCGGCTCCACGCTCACATCGCGTCTGCACCATGCCTCGCGCACTGCCCTGCTCGCGCACGCCCATCATCAGCATGTGCCAGGCCTTGGCGATGCGCCCCTTGCCGGGCAGTGCATGCTTGAACGCGTACCGTGCTGCGTGGCTGGTTGCCGTCCAGTCCGTCAGCTTGAGCGCATGCTTGAGGAGTTGATCATCGGCGCCGAACAGCGTCGAAAGCCTCGCCGCGTTGCTCGAGCAGCCGAGGTCCTTGAGCAGGAGCGCATAGTAGAGGGCACTGCGTTGCAGTTCGGGGAGGCCGAGGTGTGCCGCAATTCGCATCCCGATCAGGGTCGTCCGGGCCGCATGACCCATCGGCTGACCTTCGGTGATGTCGAGAGCGTACGAAAGGGCGCTCACCACCTCGGACAGGCGGACGCCTGCGGCGTCCTCAACCGGCGCAACAACGGAAGTTGTGGCGCCCGCTCGCCCTTCCGGCGACCACCTCGAGAGGCGTTCTGACGAAAAGACGGCGGGCGCCAGCGGGCTTACCGACTGCGGTGATTCGGGTTGGATGTGCATCGACTGGCTGGGCCCTTCCGACGTCGTGAGCTGCCATGGGTGGCAAAAAGAATGCCCGTACCAGAGAGGTACGGGCCAATGGAGCTGAGGGGGATCGAACCCCTGACCTCTGCAATGCGAATGCAGCGCTCTCCCATCTGAGCTACAGCCCCGAAAAGGGGAGCCAAACGTACGAGGAAGCGGGAGGGAAAACAAGAAAACAGCGCCGTCAGAGGCGAGCGGCGGCCAGTTCAGCTCTGGCCGTATGGCACCTCGACGACCATCCCGTCCCTCGCGATCTCGGTGGCGGCGAAAACACCTCTCGCCTCGGCTGCGAGTTCCGGTGCCTCGCGTGAGTACCGCGCCGAAACATGGGTGAGGATCAGGCGCTCGACGCGGGCGTCCCGCGCGACACCCGCGGCATCGGCCGCCGTCGAATGACCGGTCTCGCGGGCACGCTCATGTTCATCGGCACCGAAGGTCGCTTCGTGAATCAGCAGGTCGGCCCCTCGCGCCAGTTCGACGACCGAGGCACACGGGCCGGTGTCGCCGGAATAGACAACGCGACGACCTGGCCGGGGCACTCCAACGAGTTCAGCCGGAGCGATCACGCGTCCATCGACGAGCGTGACCGATTCACCCTTGTGAATGCGGCCCCACATCGGACCTTCGGGCACGCCCAGCGACCGGGCGAGTTCGGGATCGAATCGGCCGAGGCGCGGGTGTTCGATGATTGCATAGGCGAGACACTCGCCCTTGTGCGCGGCCTCGCCGACGGCAATCTCGAAATCGCCGCGTGGCAGCACGTCGCCGGCGCGCAGCTCCAGCACCTCGACGTTGAACCTGGGGCGCTCCATGCCGAGCGTGACGAGTCCGCCCAGGTGCCGCCCCGCGCCGCGCGGTCCGTACAG
>JBEPVV010000075.1:0-7439 GCA_041690795.1 Gemmatimonadota bacterium
GACGAAAACCGAGCCGCCGTTTCCGCCGTCGCCGCCGTCAGGGCCGCCCTTGGGGCGGAACTTGAATCGCGCGAATGACGAGGCGCCGTCGCCCCCTCCACCGGCCTGAACCTCGACCGTGACGCGATCGACGAAACTCACGCGACTCTCCCGATGGGGAGGCGTGAGCGCACACCGACGACCTCAGCCCAGGCCGCAGCGCTCAATCGCGGGCGCGCGATCTCGAGAGTTGCATCGATCTCGTCGGCCGACGCGCCGGCGTGCACCGCACCGAGCAGATGCGAATGCAACTGTCGCGGGGTCCTGAGCACCGCGGTCTGCACTACAGTGCAGAGTTCGCGGCTCTTCAGTGCGAGTCCGGTGCGCGACAACGTACGCCCATATCCTTCGGTGATCATCCACGACTCCAGTGCAGGGTGCAGCGCCCGCACGTTCTCGCGAAGTCGCTGATAGTGATTTCCATAGATGATCGCGCAGGTCGCTTCGCCGCGTGACGTCCAGTCCGCGTGCGCGCCATAGTCGCACTGCTCCAGTATCGTGGGCCCACTGCCGATGGCCGTGCGCCACGCGCCCGCAGCAACCAGCGCCCGCGGCCAGCCGACCGTCAGCACCGACTGAAGTATCAGCTCATCGACCTCGATCGGCTCCACTTGCTGCTGGACCAACTCCGCGATCGCTGCGGCGACCCACGCGGCGTCGCCGTCAGCGATCGCAGCCGCGAAGGCAATCAGCGCAGCGTCTGCCGCTGCAAGCGGTGAATCATTCACGCCCATTCGATCGCTCCCTGCACTTCGAGATGGCCGGTGGTGACGCCGCGGGTATTCCGGATCGCGGGGCGCTCCCACTGCGCGAGCGTGTCGAGCGGCCATGCCTCGCCGGCACCACGTCGCGCGACGACGGCCTGCAACACCGCGATCAACGCCAGCGCCGCGGCCCGCATGTCCCCGTCGTGAATCTTGAGCGACAGGCCGATGCCAAGCGTCGGCAGCGCAGCGGAGTAGACGCCTTCGGCGCCGATCTTGGACAGCACCCGCTGAGGCCACGCCTCCATCAGCGCAGTGTCGAGCCGCTCAGCACCGGCAACGAGATACGGTTCGCCCATCATCGCGTCGCGGATCGCCCGCGCTGATGCGTCGTCAGCTGAACCGAAACGCGCATACGCCGTCGCCATCGCCTGCAGCGGAAGGGCAACGGCGGCGGCGGTACATCCGTCGATGCCCCACCGCAGTTGCGCCCCGGTGATTCCGGACCAGCGCGCGATGGCATCCGCCACCCGCTCCTGCACGGGATGCGACCGGTCTTCGTATCCCGATGTACCCCAATCGTGGAGGCGCGCCAGTGCCAACAGCGCAGCGTGCTTCCCCGAACAATTGCTCCACAACGGCGTGGGCACCACGTCATCGTGCACCATCGCGTCGGCGAGCGCGGGCCAGAGCGAAGGATGCCCTCCGCAGGCGAGCTCCGCTTCGCTGGCGCCGATTGCCGCGAGCCAGCGCGCGCCGACTTCGCGATGAATGGATTCCGCGTTGTGCGAGCCACACGCGAGCGCGAGCATCGCCGGATCGAGGCCGAAGCGCGCCACGCCGCCATCGGCGACCAGCGGCATCAGCTGGAACGGCTTGGCCGCCGAACGCCAGTAGGTCGCGAGCGCCGGGTTGCCTGCCTGACCGATCAGCTGGCCGGCAGTGTCGACGATCGCCACCGAAACCGGGTGCACCGCCTCGACCAGATCTGCCCGCGTCGCAACAACCATGAGCTCTGACATGCGCGCGCAAGATACCCGCAGCCTGTCGCGCCCGTCACCCTGCCCACTAGCTTTGCCGCGATGCGCGTCAGCAATCTCCGGCTCGTCCTGGTTCTGCTCGCGACACCCGGAATCGCCGCAGCGCAGGCGGGCGCGTACATCGCCATCGACGACCCTGCCACGCCGCTCGCCCGCTGGCTTATCGCTCGTGGCGACGTTCTCGACCCAAGCCCGCAGGTGCGCCCCTGGCGCCGCGACGAGCTGATTGCGGCCCTCCGCCGCGCTGACACCGACAGCACCACCTCGTCGGGCCGGGTCATCCATCAGCTTCTCAGGCTCTGGGCTCCCGTCCGACCCCCACCGTCGTGGATCGCCGAGGGGCGCGCTGGCGCTGAGAGCTACTCGTCGGGAAGGCGCGATCTGCTGCACCCTGCCGGCGGCTCCGGCTTGAGTCCGTACGTCATGGTGGGCGCATGGCTCGACGCCGGGCCCTTCGCGGCAGGATCGCGCGTGATCGCGGAAAATCGACTCAATCGCGACCCCGACTGGACCGGCGATGCGGCACAGCGCTCCGAGCAACTTCCTTTGCGCGCCGCCGAAGGCTGGGTGACGGCCAGCTGGAAATCCTTGCAGATCCATTACGGACAGGTCGATCGCAATTGGGGACCGGATGGCCTCGCCGGACTTGCCCTCGCAAATGTCGAAGCCTATGCTCGCCCCGATCTGGGCATCACGTTCCAGCGCGGACGCATTGACGCATCGCTCGTGGTCCAGTCGCTCGATGACGCGTACGCCACCACCACGCCGGCCGTCGTCCGGAGCCGCGCGTTCATGGCGCACCGCGTCGGTTTCAGGCTGTCGTCGACTCTGCACCTCGCCGCCTGGGAAACGATGGTCGTCGGCGGGCCGGTCGATGCGTGGGGCCGCGCGTCGCTGGCGGGCCTCTACCCCGATCTTATTGCGCACGCAGCAGGTGCGTCGGATGCCGATCGGCAGGTGATCGCCGGCTTGGACGCCAGCGTTCGTCCGGCACGGCAACTCGGAGTCGAGGTTCAGCTGGCTGTGCAGCGCGGCAGTCAGGGCGACAGCGCCAACGCACCGCAACCACTGGCCACTGCGTTCGCCGGCACTGCATTCGGCCCGCTCGGGAGCTACGCGAACTGGCGCGTCAGCTATTCGCGCATCGGCTCGCAGATGTACTCGGCGGCGCCTGTCAATAGCGGATCGCTGCTCAGCTTCACCAACCTGGGCCCTGGAATCGTCCGCACCATCGCCGGCTACGATCGCATCGCGGCGAGTGTCGCCCTGCCGATCGGCATGCAGTTCGTGGTCGAGCCGGGCATCGCGTTGCAGAGACAGAGCGGCGATCGCCCCGGCGGCATCGTCAGTGGATCGACGGCGGCGCCGAGCAGTGTGGTCGAGCGGGTTCGCGAAGGAAGCGTGGCGGTTGATGGCCAGCGCGGGCACCTCCGGCTCGACGCCGTGTTCGCACTGCAGCAAGTGACCAACGCCGGCAATGCGACCGGCAGCAATGTCGTTCGTGTCGAAGGACGTATCATCGCCACCATCGGCCTCCGATTGAACGGATCGGCGCAGTGAAGGTGGCCTACGCACTCCTTCTTGCCATACTGGCGAGCGTCAGCACCGCAGATGCGCAGCAGGCCAGCTGGATCGCCACGGATGATCCCGGCCTCCCGATCCTCGAACACCTGATCCTGCGTGGCGAGGTTCGCGATCCCAGTCCGCAGGTCCGCCCGATCCGGCGCGGCACCGCCGTGCGGGCGCTGCGCGGCGCAAGCTGCGGCACCGGCAGCTGGTGCCTCGAGGCCGTGCGCCGGCTGCTCGCCGAATGGAACGCTGCGGAGAGTCACCGCGCAGCGTCTCTGGCTGGACGGATCGGTGCGCAGGGCGAGACCGCCGCGCGACGCGATCCGCTCTGGCCTGCGGGTGCAGGTCGCACCATTGAGGGACTGGGTGACGCCATGGCCATGGCATCCAGCGGGGCGTTGCTGGCGCAGGCGCGCGTGTCGTATGATCCTCGCGCGGTGCGGGATCCCGATCGCGGAACGGCGACATTCAGTGACATCCGCCTTGCCGAAGCCGTTATCGATGTCAGCCTGCCGTTCGGCAGCGCGACGTTCGGCAAGCTCGTGCGGAGCTGGGGTCCGGCCGATGCCGAAGGCACCGCACGGTCGGCCAGCGGATATCCCGAAACGTCATTTGCATTCGACCTGGGCGGCGAGCGCCTGCACTTCTCCGCGATCGCATCGCGGCTCGACGACGCGATCGCCGACGACGGCGCGCCGGTGTACCGCTGGCTGGGGATGCATCGCCTTGATGTAGTGCCGTCAGCACGCCTAGCGCTCGCGCTCTGGGAAACCGCCGTTGCGCAGGGCGAGCGGCGCAGCGCCGATGACGCGCTCTATGGAGTGCTCAACACGCTCGCCTTCGATCAGGCGTTTGGCCGACGCCAGCAGCGCAACAGTATCATCGGCGCCGACGTCACATGGCAGGGACCCCGCATGCGACTGGAGGGCCAATTCGCGCTGGACGATTGGCGGAGTCTCGCGCCGCCCCGATACGCGTGGGTAGTGGGGGCCGGCGGCCGGCTCGCCGATCGGTATTCGTGGCGCGTGACATGGGCGCGCGTGTCGAGTCTCGCCTATCGCACCTCCGACCCGCGTGAAAACTTTCTCTACAACGGCGTATCGCTCGGGCCGATCATTCCCGATCACGATCTTTTTCGGCTGAGCGTCGGCATTCCGGTCTCGGCCGGCATTATTGTGCATCCCGAGGTGGCAGCGCTTGTGCAGGGAGAAGGTCGTATTCAGATGCCCTTTCCGCCGTATGATTCGCTCGGTACCGCGACCGGATTCCTGCAGGGAATCGTCCAGCGCACGGTGCGGCTGTCGTTGCGTGCCGAGGGACGCGCGGGGCCGTTCTTCCTGAGTGGCGATGGGGGGCTCAACATCGACCGCAACGCGAACAACGTCGCCGGCGTGTCACGTACACATTTCGAAGGCCGGATTGCACTCAGCATCGGCGCTTCCCGGACCTGGAGCGAGCAATGACCGTCGTCATCGAGCCGGTTTCCCCATCGCGCGCCGCCGACCTGATTGCCGCCATGGGCACCGTGCGGGTCGCGGTCGTCGGCGACGTAATGCTCGACCGCTACCTGCTCGGCGACGCCGAGCGGATTTCGCCGGAGGCACCCGTTCCCGTCGTCACGGTCGAGCACGAGCAGGCGGCGCCCGGCGGCGCGGCCAACGTCGCATCCAACATCTCTGCCGCCGGCGCAAAGCCCGCGCTCGTGGGCATCATCGGTGACGACGATGCCGGCGCGGCCCTGCTCGAGGCGCTTCGTGCGGCAGCAATTCCCGTCGACGGGCTCGTCACAGTGCCAGGACGTCCGACAACATCGAAGACGCGCATCATCGCGCGGGGGCAGCAAGTCGTCCGGATCGACCGCGAGATCACCAATACGCCCGCAGCGCGGTTTCGCGACCTTGTGCTGAGCGCAGCCCTCTCGGCCATCGGCACCGCCGACGTGCTGCTGATCGAGGACTACGACAAGGGGTGCCTCGACGTCGCGATGGCCGGCGAACTGATCGCAGCCGCTCGCTCGCGCGCGATCCCCGTCGTCGTCGACCCCAAGCAGCGGCACTTCTTCGCCTATTCCGGTGCGACGGTGCTCAAGCCAAACCGGCGGGAGCTCGAAGCCGCGTTTGCTACCCACTTCATGGGTGACGATGCCGACCTCGACTCCGCGCGCCAGCGATCGGGGGCCGAGCATCTCCTGCTCACGCTCGGCGCCGCGGGCATCGCGCTGGTATCGGCTGGGATGCCGGTGCGCACCAGTGCGAGCAACGCCCGTGACGTGTTCGATGTATCTGGCGCCGGTGACACCGTCGCGGCGTGGCTGGCACTGGCGATCGCTGCCGGCGCACAGATGACCGAGGCTGCGTGGATCGCGAATGTGGCGGCGGGAATCGAAGTGGGAAAGCGGGGCACTGCAACGGTGTCGCCGACCGAATTGCTTTCCCAGATCGACGACACCGCGCAGCGGATGTAGCGTGACTCCGCCCGCTTGCGCGAGCGGAGCCACCCTGATTCAGAAGTTGACTTCGAGCCCGAAACGAATGGTACGTGCACCGGTCACGAAGCTGTAGATGCTGTTGCGAAACGCCTGACGGTTGTCCGACGCCGCCCGCTGTTCGGCCAGGGTGTAGACGCCATCGCCATTGCCGAAGCGCTGTTCCGACCGGATGTAGTAGGCGCAGACCGGCGCATACGAGATCGAGCCGTTGGAGAGCTTGCCGCACCCGGCCAGCGTGGTCGGCAGCAATAACGCCCCATCGGACTGGCGGTACAGGCTGGTGTTCTGTCCGAACGTCGCAAACGTGTTGGAGTCGGCCTTGTAGTTGAGCTCGGCCGCCGCGCCGCTGGTGGTGGTTCCCGTCTGCGAGTACACCGACACCACGTTGGTCAGGTTGAGGATGTTGCGGCCATCGAGGTAGGCGGTGAAGCCGTACTTGCCGACCCGGAAGTCCTTGGTAAAGCGCAGGTCGAACTGCTTCAGCGTTGGCAGGCGCGCCGAGTTGAAGCCCGACGCGGCGCCCAGCTGGCCGCAGGTATTGCCGGAGGTGACCCCGATGGAACCCGGATCATCCGCCGCGCACCGGGTGTAGGGCAGGCCCGACGCCACACGCGCGGTGACGAAGAAGCCGGTCCGGTTGAGGATCGCGCCCCAGATCTTCCCCTTCTCCCAGTCGCCCGGCAACTGCACGTTGAACAGCGCCGTCAGCGAATGCGGGCGCGACGTCCCGGTCGGGAGCGCGGCCGTCGGCGGCGTCCCGGTAAAGCCCGACAGCGGCTCGAAGAAGCCGAGGTAGGAGAACGGATCGGTGCCCGTGTTCTTCGAGTCCTGGAACGAGTACGTCAGCGAGCCGTTGAAGTAGTTGCCGATCCGGCGATCGAGCCGCACGTCGATCCCACGGGTGTTGCCGAAGTCGGTGTTCTCGACTTCATACAGCGTGCTCGCGGCGTTGCTGATCGGGTTGACCGGCTTCTCGAAGGCGAAGGCGGGGTCGGCGATGATGTCGTTGTTGTACACGGCGACGTCGAGGACCATGTCATCGCTGAAGGCGTGGCGGGCCCCGAACTCGAAGGCGACCGTCTTGCCGAAGTCGAGGTCCTGACCCCAGAACGACCGCGAGTTCTGGCCGCTGGTGTTGATGTCGGACAGCGAGTTGGCGTAGATGAGGCCGAAATCCGGCGACTGCACGTTCTGCGCGTACGAGAGGCGGAAGTTGGTCTTGTCCGTCACCGGGAACGACACCTGGATGTGCGGCGACAGATAGTTGTGCGACGGATCCTGCACCAGACCACAGACCGACTCGACACTCGCCGCTGCCCCGGCCGCGCAGAAGAGCGAGTCCGCGCCAAACTGGTTCAGCGTCCGCGCCGGGCCGCCGCTGTTGGCCTTGACGGACCGGGTCGAGATCACCGGAAACTCATTCCAGCGCCACGCCTTCGACCAGTAGTAGTCGTAGCGTGCGCCGGCCACGAGCACGACGTCACCCAGATCGACGCGATCTTCGGCGTAGGCATCGTAGCGCACCGGCTTGCCGGTGAAGGTGGTCGCGCCGGCCGCGTTGTTCTGGAAGTTGGTGATGTCATAGCCGGTGTACTCGCC
>JBEPVV010000076.1:0-7205 GCA_041690795.1 Gemmatimonadota bacterium
ACCCCGAGGCGCTCATTCACCACGCGGATGTGGCGCTCTATCGCGCCAAGCGCGAAGGCCGCGGCGAGTTCCGGTATTTCGAGGAGAACATGGACAGCGAGATTCGCGCGCGGGCCAAGCTCGAGCTGGAGTTTCGCCAGGCCGTGCTCGATGATGCCATCACACCGTACTACCACCCGCTCGTCGAGCTGGCGACGGGTCGGGTCAAGGGCTACGAACTGCTGGCCCGCTGGATTCATCCACAGGAGGGCGTGATCTCACCGGAGATCTTCATCCCGATCGCCGAGGATACCGGGATGATCGGCGAAATGAGCCTGCATCTGCTTCGCCTTGCGTGTGTCGAGGCGCGCAGCTGGCGCGGCGACGAGGTGCTCGCGGTCAACATTTCGCCGACGCAGCTGCGCGATGCCCAGCTGCCGCTGAAGCTGATGAACGTCCTGCGTGAGTGCGGGTTTCCGGCCCGGCGCCTCGAGGTCGAGATCACCGAGAGTTCGCTGGTTGGCGAATTCGAGGGCGTGAAGCGGATCCTGCTCGACCTGAAATCCCACGGTATCCGGATCGCCCTCGACGATTTCGGCACCGGCTACTCGTCGCTCCACCACCTTCGCCAGCTGCCGTTCGACCTGGTCAAGATTGATCGCTCCTTCATCATGTCGATGTCGGAAAGCGACGAAAGCCGCACCATCGTCGACGCGATCATTGCGCTCAGTCACAGCCTCGGGCTGGCGACCGTGGCCGAGGGAATCGAAAACGTCGAGGCGCTGGACCGGCTCACGAAGCTGGGCTGTGAATTCGGACAGGGGTTTCTGTACGGCGAGCCCAGCGCCGATGCGCGCTCATTCCAGATTGCTGCGGACTCGGATTATCAGCCGCAGCGTGGGCGCGACGGGCTGGGAACAATCCTCGCCGATCGCGCCATGCCGCTGCTTGCCGGGTCGTGAGCCCTCACGACGGCGCCGGCGACGCGCTGTACCGTCAGTTCAGCGCTGCCTCCGCGAGGGAACTCCGGTCGTAGCAGGGTATGACCAGCGAGCCATCGGGGTCGGTCAGCGATTGCGCCGCGCCCACGGCCGCCCCCTGCGCATAGACAACGCCGAGGCCCCGCAACCGCCGCAGGTCGTCTTCGTTATCGACTTCCTCGGCGACGGTTGAAATCCCCATGATCTCGCCGATCCGGCTCACTGCGTTCACCAGCGTTCCGCTCACGCGATCCTCCGCCACGCCACGGACGTAATGCCCGCCGATCTTGACGAAGTCGACAGGCAGCGAACGCAGGTAGGAGAATGACGTCATGCTGCGCCCGAAATCCTCGAGCGCTACCATGCATCCGGTCGACCGGATCCGCGAGACCATGTGCATCGTCTGCGGGAAGTTGCGGAGTGCCGCCGCCTCGGTGATCTCGAAGCAGAGCGCCTCGGGCGAGAGTCGGTGCTCAGCCAGCTGCTCGCTGACGGCCTGCACGAACGATTCCTTCAGGGAGGACTGGCTGAGATTGATGGCGCAGAGTGGTAGCTCGCAGTTGGGGTGGTCGGCGCGCCACCGGCCCAGCAGCCCGATCGTCTTGTTGACCACCCAGTGGTCAATCGCCGGCATCAGATTGTAGCGTTCTGCCTGTTGCGTGAATGAGCCAGCGTTGAGCATGCCACCCCGATCCTCGGGGAGGCGCAAGAGCAGTTCGAAGCGATGACGCGCCGAGCGTTCGGCCTTGAGCGGAACGATTGGCTGGGTGAAGAGCTGAAACTGTCCCAGCTCGACGGCCCTGAAGAGCCGGGCGACGCGGCGATTTTCGGCTTCGCGATTCCCGCCCGTGACGTCGTCGGGGCGGCCGACATGCACCCGGTCCCCCCCGGCTTCCTTGGCGGCGTAGCAGGCAGCGTCGGCAGCGCGGATGACGTCGGCAGTCCGACCGCTGGTCACGGTGACCGCCACCACACCCACGCTGATTCCGACGCCGAACTCCTCACCGTTCCAATCGAAGCGGAACTCCTTCACCAGTCCGCAGATCTTGTTTGCGATCGTTTCGGCTTCGATCAGGGCACAGTGCTCAAGCAGAATGCCGAACTCGTCGCCGCCGAGGCGGGCAAGCGTATCACGACGGCGCATCACGTCGGTCAGCAGCCCGCTGATGTTGCGAAGGAGTGCGTCGCCGGCCTCATGCCCACAGGTATCGTTAACAGCCTTGAAGCCGTCGAGGTCCATGAAGCAGACCGCGTGCTCGGCCCGGCTGTCGGCAGTGGAATCGGCGACGCAGCGCGCCAGCCGCCGCTCGAATTCATTGCGATTGACCAGCCCGGTGAGCGCATCGTGCGTGGCTTCGTGCGAGAGTTTGTAGTCGACGCGCCGCTTCTCGGTCACGTCGTGAAAGACGATCACCACTCCTACCGTCGCGCCGTTGCGATCAAGAATCGGCGCGGCAGAATCCGAGATGGCGACCTCGGTGCTGTCGCGCCGCAGCAGCAGCATTCCTTCAGGAAGGTCGACAACGCGTCCTTCGCGCAGGCAGCGGGTCGCCATGCTCTCGATCGGCAGCCGCGTGGCATCGGAGATGAGGGTCAGCACCGAGTCAAGCGGCTGCCCTAGCGCCTCGGCGGCGCGCCATCCCGAGAGACGCTCAGCCACCGGATTGAGATAGATGATCATTCCTGCGGTATCGGTGGTGACGATGCCATCGCCGATCGATTCGAGCGTCACCAGCGCGCGTTCCTTCTGGCGGAAGAGATGTTCCTGCGCCCGGCGCTGTTCGGTGATGTCACGAATCGTGACCAGCAGCATGGTGTGCGCGCCGTTGCTGATCCGGTTTTGCGTGATCTCGACGGGAAACTCGGTGCCGTCGCGCCGCCTCCCCAGTCCCGGGATCGCGCTGGCGCGGCGCTGCGTTTCGGTCGATGCGTTGCCACTATCGCGCTGCGCTGTATGTATTCGCTGGAAGCGCGGCGGGATCAGCCGCTCCATTGGATGCCCTGCGAGTTCGGCTTCGGTCCAGTCGAACAGCCGTTCTGCTTCGCCGTTGATGGCGACGACCGCGCCGCTGGCCTCGATGACCACCATGGCATCGGAAGCGGCCTCGAGCACGGCGCGAAAGGAAGGGTCCTGCCCGGGGTCGGAGGTCACCGCAAGATGACCGGCGCTGGATTGAAGAGGATGAGTCGGTGGATGGTTGCTCCCTGTCGGTCGTTTCTGCGCCGGACCGAGGGGCCCGCACCATGTCATCACAATACGAAAATCCGCCGCGAGCAACAATCGCTCCGACGAGCAGAAATGGGGCTAGCTCCGAAGGATTACGCCAGCGGGCGAGGCGGCGGAGAGCGGGTGTCGGGGCCGCGCGTGAACGCGGCTACTTCGAGCCGGGTGTGGAGCGCCAGCTTCTCGAGGATGTTGTGCACGTGACTCTTGACCGTGTGGATCGACATATGGAGGTGGGATGCGATCTCCTTGTTGCTCATGCCGTTGCCGATCAGGGCCACGACCTGCTGTTCCCGCTCGGTCAGGCGCACCGTTTCGAGCAGCCGCGGCTTGCCACTGCGCACCGCGTTGCGGGTGATCTGGCTGAACAGCGAGCTGGTCAGCTGTTGCGGAAGGACGACGCTGCCGTTGGCGACATCGCGAATGGTGTGGATGAAGTCCGCGAAGGTCGCGTCCTTCATGATGAAGCCAGATGCGCCGGCCGACACCAAGTCGGCGACATCCTCCTGCATCGGCAGCAGGCCCATGACGATGACACGCGCTTCAGGGACTTCCTGGTGAATGGTCGAGGTGACGCGCAGGCTGTCGTCGTCGGCGAGGGAGAAATCGAGGAGCACCACCTGAGGACGCGCCTCGCGGACGCGGGTCAGCGCCTCCTCAATGTCGGCGGACGCGACCAGAATCTGGAAATCCGGCTGCTCACGAATGAGCCCGGCCAGCCCTTCGCGCAGCAGCCGATTGTCATCAATCAGCACGAGCGAAATCGTGTTCTTCATGCGACTCTCTGTAACGGACTCAGGGGGGCGTGCCATCGCTGACCGGCCAAAAGGGTCAGCGCATTCGGGTATGTCGCAGCGAGCCTCCGATCTGCCGGGGAGCACCGCTGTGACAAGTAAGTGTCATCTGTGGTACATCGACTGTCAACTGCGAGCAACGTATCGATTTGGGCGAGAAGGTAGTGCGGTGCGGACATCGCACCCTGGAACGAAGCCCGCGCTTCGGGCAACGTCGGCTCCTCTGGCCGGCGCACCGCGCCACGCTGATCGTGCTCCGCTCCGGCGAGTAGCGTGCGGCGGCCGCATCAGGTAACGTCCCATCCGTGATTCTGCGCCGTGATCCGGCCGGACCTTCCATTCAGCAGGCGCCAGTCGATGACTGCACCGAAACCGGCTCCTCCAGCGCTGCCTCGCCGCGGGTTCCTGACGCGACTGTCACTAGGCCTCTCCGCCATCGCCGCTGCGGTTGTCGCGCTGCCTGCCGCAGCATTCGTGTTGCGGGGGATGTTTCGCCGGGTGCCGCAGCAGTGGCGCGATCTCGCGCCGCTGGCACAGTTCACCATCGGTGACACCGTGCAGATCCGCTTCGAGAGCGCGCACGCCGATGAGTGGGCGCGTGAGAGCGCGCACGCCGGCGCCTGGCTCCGCCGCGTTGACGCCGATCACTTCGTCGCGTTCTCGATGCACTGCACCCACATGGGCTGTCCGGTGCGCTGGCAGGCCGAGGCGTCGCTGTTCATGTGCCCGTGCCACGGCGGAGTCTTTCACTCCGATGGCAGTGTTGCTGCCGGGCCGCCGCTGCGCCCGCTCGTTCGCTATCCCGTGCGCATCCGCGCCGACCGCGTCGAGATCGGGACGGCTCCGATTCCGATGGGCTGAGCTACCAGTGCCTCGCCGATGACCTTGCGCGCGATCGCCGAGTGGCTGGAGGACCGGACCGGGCTTGGCCGCGTGATCGGCAAGCTGCTCCGCCATCCCGTGCCGCCGGGTACAGGATGGCTCTACGTCTTCGGCAGCGCCACCTTGATGGCGTTCCTGCTCCAGCTCGTGACCGGGGCTGCCCTCGCGACGCTCTATGTGCCAGCCGCCGGCGATGCCTACGAGAGCCTCAAGTACATCTCAGAGCAGGCGATGCTCGGCCGGTTTCTCCGCGGCATGCACTATTTCGGCGCGAGCGCGATGATGATCCTGATCGCCATGCACGCCGTCCGCGTCTTCCTGACAGGTTCGTACAAGTTCCCGCGCGAAATGAACTGGGTCTCGGGCGTGCTGTTGCTGGCGCTTACGGTATCGATGGCGTTCACCGGCCAGGTGCTTCGCTGGGACCAGGACGGCGTCTGGTCCGTCGTGGTCGGGGCCGAGCAGGCAGCGCGGGCGCCGCTGGTCGGCCGATGGCTCGCGCGCTTCCTGCTTTCCGGTGACAACATCGGCGGCGAGACGTTGAGTCACATCTTCGCCTACCATGTGTTCATCATCCCCGGCCTGATCATCGGCGGCATCGCACTGCACCTCTACCTCGTGCTTCGCAATGGCGTGTCCGCACCGCCGCGCGTTGACGCGCCGGTGGAGATCCCCGCTGAACGTGCGAAATACGAGGCGTTACTCGCGACGCGCGGGGTGCCGTTCTTTCCCGACGCAATGTGGCGCGACGTCGTCTTCGGCACCGGTGTTCTCTTCCTGGTCGCTGCGTGCGCGCTCATCTTCGGGCCGCGAACTCTTGGTCTGCCCCCCGATCCGTCGCTGCTGGCGAAGGATCCGCATCCAGACTGGTACCTGCTCTGGTACTTCGCCCTGCTGGCCGTGCTGCCGCCCAGACTGGAGGACATCCTCATCTGGCTGCTGCCGCTGGCCGCCGGAGTCTTCCTGATCGCGCTGCCGCTCCGCTTTCCCGGCGGTCAGCGCCACCCCGCGCGGCGGCCGTGGGCGTGGGGGCTGGTGCTCACCGGACTGGTCGGTGTAGCCGTGCTGCTGCGGACCGGAATTCGCTCGCCGTGGACGCCGGAGGTCGATGCGAAGCCGCTTCCGGCAGCCATCGTTGCATCGCACGACAGCATGGTGATGAGTGGCGCGGTACTGTTCCGCGCTCGAGGGTGCGAAGCGTGCCACCGGGTTTCCGGATTCGGCGGGCACTACGGCCCAGATCTCACCTACGTCGGTGACCGACTCGGCGACCTCGATCTGGCACAGCGCATCGAGAACGGCGGTCACAACATGCCCGCGTTCGGGCGGTATCTCGACGCCACAGAACTGCAACAGCTCGTTGCCTTCCTGAAGAGCCGCACCCGGGCGCACGGAGCGATGACCGATGCGCATTGACAACGCCGTCCAGTCGATCTTCGCACCGCACGGGCCTGCAGCCGCCATTCTCGATCGCCTCGGACGGACGTTGACACTCGTTGGCGTCGCCATCACCGTCGTGATGCTGATATTGATCATCGTGGCGTTGCGGCGCCGGCCGCGATCCGACGATCCGGTCGCCACGCCGCTCGCGCGTTTCGAACGGGATGGCCGCCTCGGGGTGAGCTGGATGATCATCGGCACCGTCGTCACGGTGGCAATCCTCATTTGGGCCTCGGTATACACCGTGCGCGTGCTGGCCGCGGATCCGCAACAGCTCGCGAGGGCGCGGACCACCATCCGGGTCACCGGCTATCAGTACTGGTGGAAAGTGGAGTATCTGGACAGCGCCGGGCACACCGACATCCTCACTGCCAATGAGCTGCATGTTCCGGCAGGCGTGCGGGTGCGGCTCGACCTGGTGGCCGCCGACGTGATCCACTCGTTCTGGATTCCAGGACTTGCCGGAAAAACCGACCTGATTCCGGGGATGCACACGGCGATGTGGTTCGAGGCCGACGCGCCTGGTGATTTTCGCGGACAATGCGCCGAGTATTGCGGACTCTCCCACGCCAACATGCGACTCGATGTGGTGGCGCAGGCCGCGGCCGACTACGCTGCGTGGCAGGGAGCGCAGCGCCAGGTTCCGGTGGTCGACAGCGCGGTCGCGAAGATTTTGCTCGATCACGGCTGCGCGACCTGCCACTCGCTGAGCGGGCAGATGGCGGGCCGCGGCGCGCCAGACCTCACCCACCTCGCGCTGCGCTCGACCATCGCGGCGGGCATCCTCGACAACACCGCCGCCAACCTGCGCGCGTGGCTGCTCGATCCCCAGTCGCTCAAGCCGGGGACGTTGATGCCGCGCACCGGGTTGACCGGCGCGGAGGTTGATCGCGTGGTGGCCTACCT
>JBEPVV010000077.1:0-7196 GCA_041690795.1 Gemmatimonadota bacterium
CGATGTGACCGACCCGATGCCATTCGACCTTCCCCTGCATTGACGGCGGATTCGTCATGATCCCAATTCAGCACTGCAGGACCGGTGTCGTCGCGCTGGCGATGACCATGGCACTCATCAGCGGCGTCGGGGCGCAACAGGTGGACTCGGGGACGTTCCGCCTGCACAAGTTCAAGCAGGCGATCGGTACGGAGCGATACTGGATTCGTCCCGACAGTGGCGGGATCGCGATCGTCGACAGCTTTCGCTTCGTGGATCGCGGCGCGGCGGTGCCACTGGCGACAACATGGCTAGCGACCTCGGCGTTCGCGCCGCGGCATTTCCAGATCAAGGGAAACACCTCACGCCTGTCACGGATCGACGATGCCGTCGACGTGGCGGAGGGGCGCGCCACGATCCGGACTGACACCGTCGTTCATGTTGTCGATGCGTTGCGCAACGCGTTCACGATCGCCGGGTATGCCCCGGTCGTGATGCAGCAGGCAATGCTCGATTTCTGGGAGCGTCAGGGTCATCCGTCCACGCTGCCGACGCTGCCCTCCGGGACGGTGCACATCGTCATGCGCGGCAGTGACACGGTCGTGGTCGACGGTCGGCGACAGGTGCTCCGACGGTATGGGATTGACGGGGTGATCTGGGGTCGCGAGACGGCATGGCGGAACGCCGGCGGCCAGTTGGTCGCGCTGATCAGCATCGACGCCGAGTTCGATCACTTCGAAGCGGTGCGGAGCGCGTACGAGCCGTTCCTCAACGTCTTCGTGGCGCGGGCAGCGCAAGACGCTGCCGCGGCGCTGGCGGCAAACACGCGTAGCGCGATGGCAAGAGCGGGCGCGTTTGCGCTGGTTGGGGGGCGCCTGATTGACGGCACGGACACTCCGCCGGTCGAGGACGCCGTCGTGATCGTGAGCGACGGCAAAATCATCGCGGCTGGTGCTCGCGCCGCTATCACCATTCCCGCCGGCATGACGCGCGTCGATGTGCACGGCAAGTCGATCGTTCCCGGTCTCTGGGACATGCACGCCCACTACGAGCAGGTCGAGTGGGGGCCGATCTACCTCGCGGCTGGCGTCACCACAGCGCGCGACGTGGGCAATGAACTCGAATTCATTACCAGCGTGCGAGACGCGGTTGCGTCAGGCCGTGGAATCGGTCCGCGGCTGCTGCTGGCAGGTGTGATCGACGGGGTTGGACCCCTGGCGCTCGGCGTGGAGCAGGCCGACACGCCGGAGCGCGGGGTCGCGCTGGTGCGCGAGTACCACGATGCGCATTTCAACCAGATCAAGATCTACAGCAGCATCACGTTGCCCGTGCTGCAGGCGATCACCGCGGAGGCGCATCGGCTGGGGATGACGGTGACCGGTCATGTGCCAGAGCGGATGACCACGTACCAGGCAATCGACGCGGGGATGGACCAGGTCAACCATGTCCAGTACATCGTGCCGATGATGCGTACCCCGGCGCCGGCAGGGACCGTAGCGCAGCCACTCGACGTTGGCGGGCCCGAAGCCTTACGGGCGCTGGCGTTTCTGATGGAGCATCACACGGTCGTTGATCCCACGCTGGTGGTGTTCGAGTGGGGTTATCACGCGGCGCGCCTTCCGTTGTCCGATATCGAGCCCGGCATCGACAAGGTAGCGCCCCAGCTCCGCGCGCCACTGATGAACACCGGTGTTCCCCAGGCGGCCGAGGCGCGGGCGAAGGTCAAGTTCGACGAGATGCTGCGAGCGGTGGGCGCGTTGCACAAGGCGGGAATTCCGGTGGTTGCCGGAACCGATCAGGTGGTGCCCGGATATTCGCTGCATCGGGAGATCGAGCTCTACGTACTGGCAGGCTTTACTCCGCTTGAAGCGATTCAGGCAGCGACGATCGTCCCGGCGCGCGTGATGGGGCTGGAGCAGGAAGTCGGCACGCTGACGGCGGGGAAGCGCGCCGACCTGATCGTGGTCGACGGGAATCCTCTGGTGCGTATCGAAGACCTGCGGAAGGTCTACCTGGTTGTTTCCGCGGGACGTCGTTTCGATCCTGCACCGTTGTGGCGCAGCGTGGGGTTTACACCGTAGCTAAGTGCAATGGCGCCAGCGATTAGCGCGGTTTTCGCTTGACCGCTTTCAGGCAATCCGCTATGCTGTACTCGCTCAATCCTTTATTGTGAAACGCTTCACAAGCGCCGAACCTGAAGCCGGGATGCCCTGCTGATGCGACACCTGCGCGTACCGCGTGCCTGGTACCGACCTCTCAGCCTGCTGTGTGTCCTCGCGGTGGTCGTGGTGGCTGGCTGCGCCGGACCCTATCCCCAGTCGACGCTGAACCCCCGTGGCGACTTTGCAGACATGGTGGACGCCGTCTTCATGAAGACCGTCTACCTGGCGACGGTGGTGTTCATCCTGGTCGAGGGCGCGCTGCTCTGGGCCGTCTTCAAGTTCCGCGGGAAGCCGACCGACCCGGAGCCAAAGCAGATCCACGGCAGTACGGTGGTCGAGATCGTCTGGACGATCATTCCGGCCGTGGTGCTGGCGGTCGTCGCGGTTCCGACGGTGCGGACGATCTTTGCGACGGCGAGGATTCCGTCGACGTCGGCCGACGGCCAGCCGCCGCTGAAGGTCGAAGTCATCGGTCACCAGTGGTTCTGGGAGTTCCGCTATCCCGAACTCGGCATCACGACAGCGAACGAATTGCACGTGCCTGTCAATCGCACGATCGACCTGCGGATGAAGTCGAACGACGTGATCCATTCGTTCTGGGTGCCGCAGTTTGCCGGCAAGCGAGACGTCTTTCCGAATCGCGAAACCCGGCTCTGGTTCACGGCGCGGGTGACCGGGGATTTTCCGGGCGCGTGCACCGAGTTCTGCGGGACCGAGCATGCGCACATGGATTTCTACATCACGGTCGATCCGGCCGACTCGTTCAAGACCTGGGTCGCGACGCGTCAGGCTGACTCTTCGCTGAACCAGTTCGGATTGCCGCGGCCGATTCCGGCAGCCGCGGTGCCGGAAGTGCAGGATATTGCCGGCCAGAAGGGGTCGAAGCTCGCCGCGCAGACTGCGAAGGCGCAGGCTCCCAAGACGACAGGCGTCGTCGGCCGGGATTCGACGCTCGTCGCGGCGGGCGATCCGATGGTCGCCGCCGGACAGCGACTCTTCTCGATGCGAGGCTGTACGGCGTGTCACACGACCAACGCCACCTACATGCCGAAGACGCCGATGGTAGGGCCGAGCCTGGCCGGGATCGGGAGCCGCAAGATGATCGCAGGAGGATGGTTGCCGAATTCCAACACCAACCTGCATCGATGGGTCAAGGATCCGCAGCAGGTGAAGCCGGGTGTCGTCATGCAGAATCTTGGGCTGACGGATGCGCAGGTCGACACGGTCATCGCCTACCTCCGCACGCGCCGCTAACGGGACGAGGAACTCCGCACTATGGCTACCACGGTTCTCGAGCCAGCACACGTCAGCAGTTACAGCAAGCGGAACGTGTTGGTGGAATGGCTGACGACGGTCGATCACAAGAAGGTCGGCATCCTCTATGGTGCCTCCGCCTTCGTGTTTTTCCTGATCGGCGGTCTCGAGGCGGAAGTGATCCGTTTGCAGCTGATGAAGGCCGACAACCACCTGGTGTCGCCGGAGTTCTACAATCAGCTGTTCACGATGCACGGCACGACGATGATCTTTCTCGCGATCATGCCGATCAGTGCCATGTTCTTCAACTTCTTCGTACCGCTGCTGATCGGCGCGCGTGACGTGGCCTTTCCGCGGTTGAACGCGATGAGCCTGTGGGTGTTCATCCTGGGCGGCCTGTTCCTGAACGTCTCACTCCTCCTGGGGTCGGCGCCGAATGGCGGCTGGTTCGGTTACGCACCACTCTCTTCCCGCCAGTATGCGCCCGGCCTCAACATGGATTTCTGGATGTTCGGGCTCCAGATCCTGGGCATTGCATCGCTCGCGGCGGGCGTCAACTTCTTCACCACGATCCTGAACATGCGGGCACCCGGCATGACGCTCATGCGGATGCCGATGTTCGTCTGGTCGGTGCTGGTGACGCAGATGCTGGTCCTGCTTTCATTCCCGGTGATCACCGTCGCGCTGATCCTGCTCACCGCCGACCGGATCTTCGGGGCCAGCTTCTTCTCATATGCCCTGCCGGGTGGCGTGACCGGCGGCGACCCGATGCTGTGGCAGCACCTGTTCTGGGTGTTCGGGCATCCCGAGGTCTACATCCTGATCCTGCCGGCGTTCGGCATCATCTCGGAAATCCTGCCGGTGTTCTCGCGCAAGCCGTTGTTCGGCTACAGCGCGATGGTCTTCTCGATGGCGTTCATCGCCTTCCTCGGCTTCGGCGTCTGGTCGCACCATATGTTTGCGACCGGGATGGGTCCGCTGGCGGACTCGTTCTTCTCGCTGATGACGATGCTGATCGCGATCCCGACCGGCGTGAAGATCTTCAACTGGATCGGCACCATATGGGGCGGGTCACTGCAGCTGAAGACGCCGTTCTATTTCTCGGTGGGCTTCATCGCGATGTTCATCATCGGCGGGCTGTCAGGCGTGATGCATGCCGTGGCACCGGCCGACCTGCAACAGACCGACACCTACTTCGTGGTGGCGCACTTCCATTATGTGATGTTCGGCGGATCGATCTTCGCGTTGACGGCGGGCGCATACTACTGGTGGCCGAAGATGTTCGGACGCCTGCTCGACGAGGGCTTGGGCAAGCTGCATTTCTGGCTGATGCTGATCGGTTTCAACCTGACCTTCTTCCCGATGCACTTCGCCGGGCTGCTGGGGATGCCCCGGCGCGTGTACACCTATCCGAGCGGCCTGGGCTTCGATGGCTACAACCTGGCGTCGACGGTGGGCGCATGGATTCTTGGATTCTCGTTCCTGGTGTTCCTGTACAACGTGATCAAGACGTGGCGCTCGGATGTTCACGCGCCGGCAGATCCGTGGGGCGGGGCGACTCTGGAATGGTCGATCCCCTCACCGCCGCCCGAGTGGAACTTCGAAGTCGAGCCGGTCGTGGATGAGAAGGACGTTCTCTGGGCGATGAAGCGAAGAGCGGGGGTCCACCGGCTGCCGGAACCCAAGGCAGGGAATGGCGCAGGAATTCACATGCCGTCGCCGTCGTGGTGGCCATTGATCACGGCCGTCGGCATTCTGACGTTCCTCGTCGGAATGATGTTCAAGCCGATGTGGGCGTTCCCGTTCGGCCCCGTGTCCCTTGCAGGCCTCCTGCTCACGGCGATTTCCATCTTCAAGTGGTCGTATCAGCCGGTCGACCACGCCACGTCTCACTGAGGAATCGCGCGCGATGACCGCTGCAGCACTGGATCATGATTCCGCGCACATGCACGGGGGACACCACACCTCGTTGCCGATTGACAACCGGAAGCTGGCGATCTGGACCTTCATCGGGTCGGAATGCCTGTTCTTCGCCTCGCTGATCACGACCTTCGTGATCTATCGCGAGCAGCATCCGCACGGACCGGGGCCGAAGGAAGTGTTCGAAGTGCCGCTGGTCACCGCAGGCACGGCGGTGCTGCTTTTCTCGTCGTTCTTCGTCGTGATGGCGTTGAACGGGGCGCAGGAAGGCAACCGGAAAAAGCTGCTCACCTGGCTATCGTTGACGGTTCTCTGCGGCTGTTTCTTCGTGGGTATGCAGGTGTACGAATTCACCGGCTTCATGCACAAAGGAATGGGCTACACCACCAACCTCTTCGCATCGAGCTTTTTCACGCTGACCGGTTTCCATGGCACTCACGTCGCCGTGGGTACGCTCTGGCTGGCGACGCTGCTGAAGGACGCCTGGAAAGGGCGGATCCCGCCCCAGAAGGCGCTGAACCTGGAAATCGCCGCGTTGTACTGGCACTTCGTCGACGTGGTGTGGATCATCATCTTCCCCGTGGTCTACCTGATGAGCCTGGGACGCTGACCAATGAGCGCACACGCCGCGAGCCACGAGAGCCACGCCCATGATCAGCCGCACGCGAGCGGCGCGAAGTACGTCCAGATTGCGGTGGTGCTCTTTGCGCTGACCGCGCTGGAGGTGCTCCTTTACGAAGTCTGCTTCGGCCACCTCCGCGAAGGGTTTGGGGGAATCAGCGCGACGCTCGCGCCGCATTTCGTGCTGGTGCTGCTGCTGCTGTCGGCGCTCAAGTTCTGGTTCGTGGCAATGTTCTACATGCACCTCAAGTTCGATCTTCCGATTCTCTCGTGGGTCTTCGCGTTCTCACTCGTGATCGCGGTCGTGGTGATCTGCGCGTTGTTCGTGCTGTTCACCTACAACAGGTCGTTGTGGTGGGCCAGCGGGCCGTGGCCGAAGTAAGGCAAGAGGGACCAGAATACAGATAGGAGAAAAGCGAGGGGTTCGTTACTCGCTACTTCGCAACAGGGCGCCGGCGACGGTGGTGCGTGTCCATCCTTGTGTCATCGCGAGCGCGTCGTATTCCTCCGCGCGATCCTCGAATCCAGACAGATTGAACACTGCAGGCGTGAGCATCGCGTACGCGGGGCTGGTGTCGAGAATTGGGCAGACATTTTCGAGGACATCGCCTTCGCATGTCCGCATCGCGTGGCCCGTCATCCGGCAGGTGGCGGGACGCGCGTCGTAGATCGTGCACGCCCCATCATCGCCGAGTGCGGGACAGGGCTGCAGTGCGAGCGCTTCGGTGAGCCGGTCGAACTCGGTGTCACTGATGGCATCGACATCGAACGGAGCGGGCCAGCTCGGGGCGAGCTGCAGATTCATCCCGGCCTGGGCATGCGCGCGGGTTCGCAGTCGCGCCTGTGCCGGTGCGCCAAGTCGCGAGAGGCCCTCATGGGCCAGCTGTGCGTCGGCGGCAGAGATATCGAACGGTCCATGACAGCACGCAGCGCAGCCTCGACGGCAGAGCACCACGTCCGGGCCCGCGGCGGTCGTGGCGCCAACGAACCAGCGATCGAGCTCCTCGAGGAGCTCGCGATAGCTCATGCCGGCAGTCGGCTCGCAGCCAGCGCCAGCAGCATCCACCCGGCAATGAGCGCCAGCCCGCCTAGCGGCGTGATGGCTCCGAGCCAGCGCGTGTTGGTGGCGACGAGCAGGTAGAGCGAGCCCGAGAAAATTGTCACGCCTGCAATGAACCCCCATGCCGCCTGGGTCGCGTACGGCGCGCCGCGCGAAATGAGCCACGCGGACGCCAGCAGGGCGAAGGCGTGATACATCTG
>JBEPVV010000078.1:0-7188 GCA_041690795.1 Gemmatimonadota bacterium
AGACAGCAGCAGCAGGGCGGAGGGGAGCTCGACCCGGCGATCGTCGCCTCCGAAAGCCGGCGCCTCAGCCAGCGCGACGCCTACGACAGCGGCCGTGCCATGTCGCCGCTTCGTCAGGCCGCCGGAGCGGTGGTCGTGGATACCACCAACCTCAGTTTCGACGCCCAGGTCGGGCAGATTGTCGAGCTCGCGCGGAATTGGCTCCGGTAATCTTGCCCGGGGCGGTCCCGGCCCGTATCTTCCATGGCTGCCTGGCAACCGTCCGGGACGCCGAGGAATGCTCCTCATCCCGCGTTGCTGACGCGGTCTCCCGCTGTCGCAGGATCCCACCGAATGGCTGATTTCGACTCCGACACCGACAACGATTCCGAAACGACGACCACCATCGCCAAGGCCCCTGCGCCGATGATTCGCGTCCGCCAGGATCTCTATGACGAGGAATACTCGGATTCCGAGTACGAAGACATGCTCGCCCTCTATGAGGGCACCATGTCGCAGATCGTCGAGGGCGAGATCGTCAAGTCGAAGATTCTTCGCATCACCGACAATGCCGTCATCCTCGATGTCGGCTTCAAGTCCGAAGGCTCGGTTCCGCTCGACGAATTCAAGGACCCGCAGAACCTGCAGGTGGGCGACGAGGTCGAGGTCTTCCTCGAGCACCTCGAAGACCAGGAGGGCGCGGTCGTCCTCTCGAAGAAGAAGGCCGACTTCATGCGCGTCTGGGAGAAGATTCGCCAGGCCCACGAAAGCGACCAGCCGGTCGAAGGCACCCTGATGAAGAAGATCAAGGGCGGCGTGGTGGTGAACCTGATGGGCGTCGACGCGTTTCTGCCGGGATCGCAGATCGCGCTTCGTCGGGTGCCCAACATCGACGAGCTCCTCGGCCAGACCTACGAGTTCAAGATCATCAAGCTCAACAAGCGCCGCCGCAACATCGTCGTCTCGCGGCGCGTGATCCTCGAGAACGAGCGGGCGCACAAGCGCGAGCACCTGATGAAGGAGCTCGAAGTGGGCCAGGTGCGGAAGGGCGTCGTCAAGAACATCACCGACTTCGGTGCCTTCATCGATCTCGGCGGCGTCGACGGCCTCCTCCACATCACTGACATGTCGTACGGTCGGGTGTCGCACCCGAGCGAACTGGTTGCCATCGGCCGCGAAGTCGAGGTCAAGATCCTCGACATCGACTGGCAGCGCGAGCGGATCTCGCTGGGCATGAAGCAGCTGCAGTCGTATCCGTGGCAGAACGTCTCCGAGAAGTACCCGGTCGGCTCTCGGGTGCAGGGCAAAGTCGTCTCGATCACCAACTACGGCGCGTTCGTCGAACTGGAACCGGGAATCGAAGGACTGGTGCACATCTCCGAGATGAGCTGGACGCGCAATGTGCGCCACCCGAGCAAGATCGTCTCGATTGGCGAAACGATCGACGCCGTGGTGCTCAAGGTCGACGAGGGCGAAGAGAAAATCTCGCTCGGCATGAAGCAGACGGAACAGGATCCGTGGATGATCCTTCCGCTCAAGTATCCGGTCGGCACGCGGTTGAGCGGCAAGGTGCGCAACCTCACGTCGTTCGGTGCGTTCGTCGAAATCGAACCGGGGATCGATGGCCTGATCCACATCTCGGACATGTCGTGGACCAAGCGGGTGCAGCATCCGTCAGAGGTCGTCAAGAAGGGCGATTCCGTCGATGTCGTCATCCTCAACATCGACGCCGACAACAAGCGCATCTCCCTCGGCCTCAAGCAGGCAACGGAAGACCCGTGGCTCACCATCGGCGAGCGTCTGCCGGTCGGAACCGAATTGCGCGGCACCGTGCTCCGTCCCGTGGACAAGGGCATCGTCCTCGATCTGGGCAACGACATCGAAGGGTTCGCGCCGGTTTCGCAGATGGGCATTGCGGCCGACCAGAACCCGGAAGATGCCGTGGTTACGGGCCAGCAGGTGATCACCAAGATCCTGGAAGTCGATCCGATCCACCACCGCGTGGTGGTGGCGATCATCGACTATCCGGCTGATGGCATTCCGGAGCCGGGTTCCATTCCAGCGCCAGCGGTCATTCCGCCGGACGATGATGACACCGAGGGTTACGAGCAGTACAAGGAGCTGGCGAACAAGCCGATCGAGCCCTGATCGGCGGCGTCGATTCGGAAATGTCGTGGCCGGCGTCCCCTGGATGCCGGCCACACTTTTTCGCCCAAGCGGCAGTGGATGCCGTCCGCTTGCAACAGAATGTCGAGGGCGTATGTTGAGCGCTCGCGACAAGACCAGTACAGGCTCGATGAGGCAGGATTGCCGTGGGATCGCGAAATCGAAGAGCACCAACGGGTTGTGATGCTGGGACTTTGGCACTCGCCCGTGGCGTGAATCCTGCCTCCTCGACCGTCAGCGTTTTTTCTCCCTCAAGACATCAGTCTTCAACGAAGCTCCGGAGTGTTCATGACTAACCGTGCGTGGTTGAACGGATTGGCGATTGCAGCACTGGCCGTTGGTGGCCCCTTGTCGGCCCAGAATGTCCAGTTCGACAATGGCGGCGCCTTGAATGCGTCATCGCTGACCGGATTCCTCACGAGATTCAATCAGATCGGCAACCTCTCGGTGGCATGGACGTTCGCCGACGGATCGACGGGAGCAGGATCGTGGGGCTTCCTTGGCAGCGGCAAGTGGGGCGTCACGGGCAATGGTTTCTCGCTGACGGCGACCGGCAGTGACCAGGGATATTTCTCGCTCTGGACTCTCAATGCGCAGAACCTCCAAGGCTTCGGTCTTGACGCTGTTCCGGGCAAGGCGGTCTTCGACGCAGACAATTTCCCCACCGTCGGCACGCCCGGCAGCAGTTACGGTAGCGAGTTCAACTATTGCTCCTTCACCCTGCTGGGTTTCTGCCTGAACAACGGCAACGACAACTGGAACACGACCGCCACCTACTACAACCCGGTCGGCGTCAACAACAACAGTCCCGTTGGCGACCTCTATGCGGTTCTCGACGTCAAGTTCGGCAGCACATTCAACGGCAAGGTGAAATTCCAGCAGGACTTCGACAAGGTCTCGGCCTACACCGACGACGATCCCGGCTTTCCCAAGGAAGTCACGCCGGAGCCGGCGACGATGACGCTGCTCGCCACCGGTCTCGTCGGCATGGTGGGCGTGGCGAAGCGTCGCCGTCGGGCCTGAAACCGGCACACCCAACGCGTTGGCAACCGGTCCGAACGCACAGCAGAGGGCGGCTTCCCACGTAGAAGCCGCCCTCTGTCATGTCGGTCCTGCTCGTTCAGCTCTTCAGGCCATGGGCGATGTATGGCGCAAGCGGGTGCTGCACGCCGATCAGCAACTCGGTGACCGACCCGGTGTTCAACGATCGGCCGATCTGCGTGAAAAGCGAAAAACCGTGGAGCGGTCCGCGGTAGGCGAATTGCGCCTGGACCCACGCCGCGGCGGCCCCGCTCGCGGTGTGGTTGGTGATCAGGCCGACGCCGGCGCTGAAGTAGAAGGGCGAGTGCTGCCGGATCGGTGCAACCTGGAGCACGAGCGAGGCCGTGGGGCTGGCCTGCGTAAACTTGGGAACGAATTGGATATCGCTCGACAGTTGGAGGTATGGCGACCGGACCGCCAACTGCACATGGCCGCGGAAGAACGCCGCCCCGTTTGTGGCGCCGTTGCCGGTGGCGCCGTAATAGCCGCCGGCCAGATCGATGTGCGGTGCCCCGAACGTCCAGCCAGCTGGATCACCGTTGGTGAATGCGTGGACGTGCCGATCGACGATATGTGATGTATCTGGCCTCTGCGCCTGGGCGGCGCTAATGGCCAGCACACACAACAATACTTTCAGGTACAGTGCCTTCAACATTCTGCACTCCATGGGCGGTGATGGTCCGGTCGCCCCGATCCGAGGCGCGATCCAATGCTTTGGAATTGCTGGCCGGCGGCCCTCCCTTGTTAGACTTCGTTCCACTCATGTCTGACATACGCGAGCGTCTCGAAGACCTCCACCACCGCCAGGCGCAGTCCGAGGTCGGCGGCGGCCCCGGGCGCGTCGCGGCCCAGCACAAGAAGGGAAAGCTCACCGCCCGCGAACGCATCGACCTGCTGCTCGACCCCGGATCGTTCACCGAACTGGATCGCTTCGTCACGCATCGGGCCACCGATTTCGGCATGGCCGCCAACCAGCCGCTGGGCGATGGGGTGGTCGCAGGATGGGGACGCATCGGTGGCCGTCTGGTGTACATCTTCTCCCAGGACTTCACGGTGATCGGAGGTTCGCTCTCCGAAACCAACGCCGCGAAGATCTGCAAGGTGATGGACCTCGCGGTCCGCAACGGCGCGCCGATGATCGGCCTCAACGATTCCGGTGGCGCTCGCATTCAGGAAGGCGTGGCGTCTCTCGGCGGATACGCCGACATCTTCCTCCGCAACACATTGGCGTCGGGCGTGGTCCCGCAGATTTCCGTCATTCTCGGCCCCTGCGCCGGGGGCGCAGTGTATTCACCCGCACTGACGGATTTTGTGTTCATGGTGCGCGGCGTGAGCTATATGTATGTCACCGGACCGGATGTCGTGAAGACCGTGACGCACGAAACCGTGTCGCACAACGACCTGGGTGGCGCAGACGTGCACGCCGAGACGTCGGGCGTTGCACACTTCGTTCACGAATCCGAACCGGAAGCGCTCGACGCAGTGCGTGCGCTGATGTCGTTCCTGCCTTCGAACAACATCGATGACGGTCCGCGGGGGAGTGATGCCGATCCGGTCGACCGCCGGGAGGAGCGATTGCTCGAGCTCATGCCCGAGGCGGCCAGCAAGCCGTACGACATGCACGAGGTGATCCGCCTGGTCGTTGACAATGCAGACTTCTTCGAAACGATGCCGTCGTTCGCGGGGAACATGCTCACCGGCTTCGCGCGCCTGGGCGGCCAGTCGATCGGGGTCGTCGCCAACCAGCCGGCGATGCTCGCAGGCGTGCTCGACATCAACGCATCGGTGAAGGCGGCGCGCTTCATCCGGTTCTGCGACGCCTTCAACATCCCGCTGGTCACGTTCGTCGATGTCCCCGGCTTCCTCCCGGGCGTCGCGCAGGAGCATGGCGGGATCATCCGCCACGGCGCCAAGCTGCTCTATGCCTACTGCGAAGCCACCGTCCCCAAGCTGACGGTGATTACCCGCAAGGCGTACGGCGGCGCATACGACGTGATGAGCTCCAAGCACATCCGCGGCGACGTCAACCTGGCCTGGCCAAGCGCCGAGATAGCGGTGATGGGCGCCAAGGGGGCGGTCGAAATTCTCTACAAGGACGAGATCTCGAAATCAGTGGATCCCGCGGCAGAGGCGGGGCGCAAGACTGCCGCATACGAGGAGATGTTCGCGACGCCCTACCAGGCTGCCGCGCGTGGCTACATTGATGATGTGATCGATCCCCGGGACACCAGGCCACGCCTGATCGACGCGCTCCGCACGCTGGGCACCAAGCGGGACCGCAATCCGCCGAAGAAGCACGGGTGCATTCCGCTGTGAGGCAACGCGCCGCGGGGATCGCCCTCTGCAGCGGATTGCTGCTCACCGCGTTCGCGCTACCGGCGCAGACGCCGGTCGAGGAGCTGACACCGGCAACGGGTGTGGTGCAGCGGGCGCAAGCCCTGCTGCTGCAAGGGCAGCACGATTCGGCGACCGAACTGCTGGGGCGCCATCTGGCCGAAAACCAGAACGACGGCCACGCCTGGTTGCTCCTCGGCCGGATTTATCTCACCGACGTGCGGGCCTGGCACCACAACGGCCACCCGGCCACGACGTCGAGCGCGACCCTGCTTGACTTCGCCAGCAACTCCTTTGAACCGGCACAGTCGCTGCTGACCGATTCTGGTGGTGTCTACCGGGTGATGGTCGCCGTCGAACGGGCGACGCTCTGGGCTGAGAAGGGCGGCTGGAATGACGTCGCCGCGTGGAAGCCTGATGCAGAGGACCTGCCGCTCCCTCCGGTGCTTGAGGAACTCGGTCGCAACCTGCTCGCATCGTGCGCCAGGAACGGCGTGCTCCTGACCGAAGGTGGCACCGAGACGGTCGCCGCGTGGGGCGCGCGACTGCGCGGAGTACGCAACGACCTGATCCTCGTCCGCGCCGACATGTACCGCTGGGACGGTCAGTACCGCGCGCACATGGCCGCAGCACTTGGCGCCGATTCGGCGGCGGAGCTGCCTGCGGCGCTCGCGGCAGCCGCCGCGACGCGGCCGATCTGTCTCGCCCCAGCTGTCGATTCGATCGCAGTCGCCGGTGTGACGTGGCATCCGTCCCGCCTCGTCCTTGCGAGCGTAGTTCCGCCTCTGCAACTGACTGCGCAGCAGGTCTCGCAACTGAGTCTTTTCCACTTCGCCCGCACCGGTCTCACCGGCTCGGTCTGGACCGCTGCGGCACGCGACGTGTACGATCTCGCCGCGCGCCGCAATCGCGCCCTCTGCACGTCGCTCTTCGTCAACACTGACGCCCTGACGCTGCCCGCCATTCCCGCCTGCACGCCGTGACGGCGCGGCAGGTGCGGCGGGTGCTGATCGCGAATCGCGGCGAAATTGCGCTGCGCATCGTTCGCGCCTGTCATGACGAGGGTCTCGAGGCGGTCGCCGTGTTCTCGGATGCCGACCGTCACGCGCCGTTTGTGCGCGCCGCCGATCACGCCGTGCATATCGGGCCCGCCGCGCCAGCCGAGAGCTACCTCCGAATCGACGCGATCCTCGACGCTGCGCGAGCCAGCGGCGCCGACGCGGTACATCCCGGCTACGGTTTCCTGTCCGAGCGCGCGGCATTCGCTCAGGCCGTAACTGATGCGGGCCTGATATTCGTCGGGCCACCGGCGGCCGCGATCGCGGCGATGGGCGACAAGACATCGGCCCGGCGGCTGATGGCCGCGGCAGGGGTGCCGATCGTTCCCGGCTCGACCGCGGCGCTCAGCACCGATGCATCCGAAGCGGCGAAGGTGGCAGAAGGGATCGGCTATCCGGTGCTGGTGAAAGCCGCTGCGGGCGGGGGCGGGAAGGGGATGCGCGTCGTTCATGCGGCGCGTGATCTTGCGGCATCGGTGGACGTGGCGGCGCGCGAGGCGCTCGAGTCGTTCGGTGACGGCAGCGTCTATCTCGAGAAGTTCATCGAGCGGCCGCGCCATGTCGAGATTCAAGTGCTGGCCGATCACGAGCGCACGATCCATCTCGGCGA
>JBEPVV010000079.1:0-7120 GCA_041690795.1 Gemmatimonadota bacterium
GCCTCGAGCCAGCGACGGGACGCGTTCACTGGCCGACGCCGCCGAACTGAGCCAGCAGCTGCATGTCGCCGCCGTACAGCAGCCGAATATCAGGCAGTCCAAAACGCAGCATCGCGATGCGCGCCGGTCCCATGCCGAACGCGAAGCCGGTGTAGCGCTCGGGGTCGATCCCGCAGTTGACGAGCACCCGCTCGTGCACCATGCCGCAACCGAGAATCTCCATCCAGCCAGTGCCCTTGCACGCCCCGCAACCGCTGCCGCCGCAAATGGCGCACGACACATCCATCTCCGCCGACGGCTCGGTGAACGGAAAGAATGACGGGCGGAAGCGCACCTTGATGCTGCTGCCGAAGAACCGGTGCGCGAAGTGTGCGAGCGTCGCTTTGAGATCGACGAACGAAATGCCCTCATCGACCGCAAGGCCCTCGATCTGGCTGAACGCCGGCGCGTGCGACGCGTCGAACGGATCGTTACGGAAGGCGAGCCCCGGAATGACCACGCGATACGGGGGCGGACCTTCGCGCATGACGCGGATCTGCACCGGCGACGTGTGGGTGCGGAGCACGAGGCGGTCCCCTGGCGTCACCTCGGCGCCTTGCAGGTCGACAAAGAGCGTGTCGTGCATGTCGAGCGCCGGGTGATCGGGCGGGAAGTTGAGCGCGAAGAAGTTGCGCTCCTCGTTTTCGACTTCGGGGCCGAGTGCGACGGCAAAGCCGAGCTCGCGAAAGATGCCGACGATCTCGTCGATCACGACGGATACCGGATGGCGAGTGCCAATCCAGCGCTCGCGCCCGGGCATGGTAAGGTCGACTTCGGCCGCACCGGCGGCGGCCGATGCCCGCGAAAGTTCGCTGTGGCGCGCGGCGAACGCGACTTCAAAGTCGCGCTTGAGCAAGTTGAGTTCGGCCCCGCGACTGCGCTTCTCGTCGAGGGAGAGCGCGGAAAGCCCCTTCAACTGCGCGGTGAGCTCACCCTGCTTGCGGCCGAGCACGGCAATTTCCTCGGCGTCGAGCATCGGCGCATCGAGCTGCGCGAGCGCCGCGAGGCGCCGGCGCAGGTCGTCGAAGCTGGCAGAATCGGAGGGTGCGCTCACCGGCACTCCGAGAAGGTCAGAAGGCAGTGTGGGGCCGTCCGTGCAGCGACGGGCGGCCCCACGATCGTGCGAACCGTCATGTTGCGTCAGCTCTGCTGCTGTTGCGCCTTCGCGACCTCGGCCAGCCGTGCGAACGCCGCGGCATCGGCCACCGCGAGATCGGCGAGGACCTTCCGGTTGATCTCGACCCCGGCGGCCTTGAGTCCCGCCATCAGGCGCGAGTAGCTGATCTCGTGCATGCGGGCCGCGGCACCGATGCGGGTGATCCAGAGTCGCCGGAAGTCACCCTTCTTCTTCTTCCGGTCGCGATAGGCATACGCCAGACCGCGCTCGACGTTTTCCTTGGCCGCCTTGTACAGCTTGCTCCGGGCGCCTACGCCGCCCTTGGCCGCTGCCATGATTTTCTTCTTGCGCGCGTGGTGCGCGACAATACCCCTGGCTCTTGGCATCGCTCAGTTCCTCACGCCTGCAGCAGCTTGATGGTTCGACGGAAGTCGGCCGAGCTCACCAGCGCGGACTTGCCGAGCTGATTCTTGCGCTTGGTCGTCTTCTTCGTCAGGATGTGACGCTTATTGGCCCGGCCCCGCTTGATCTTGCCACTGCCGGTCACCGTGAACCGCTTCATCGCGGCCCGCTTCGTTTTCTGCTTCGGCATGCGATCCCTTCTCCGTTCGGTCGGCGTCCCGCGCTACTTGGGCGCGAGCACCATCACCATGTTGCGGCCGTCAAGCTTGGCGTCCTGCTCGACCTTGCCGACGTCGGCCAGGGCAGCGGCCACGCGATCCAGCACCGCCTTGCCCAGCTCGGTGTGCGCGATCTGCCGCCCGCGAAACATCATCGTGACCTTGACCTTGTTTCCCTCGCCCAGAAATTCGCGGGCGTGGCGGGTCTTGAAGTCAAAGTCGTGATCGTCAATCCCCGGACGGAATTTCACTTCCTTCAGGTGAATGATGTGCTGCTTCTTCTTGGCGGCGCGGGCCGCCTTTGCCTCTTCGAACTTGAACTTGCCGTAGTCCATGATCTTGACCACGGGCGGTCGCGCCATCGGCGCCACCTCGACCAGGTCAAGCCCTCGCTCCACCGCCGCAGCCAGTGCTTCGTCGATCGAAAGCACGCCAAGCTGCTCGCCTTCTGCTGTCACCACACGAACCGGCGAAATCCGGATCTGCCGATTCACTCGAACTCGTCGTTCGCGCTCGAAGGAGGACAGTGGGCCATTCCTGGTTGAGAGAACCTGAAACACGAACACCCCACCAGTTGGCGGGGTGTCCGAAGAGGCGCACCACGGTCCCGGAGGACCGGATGCTTATGACTCTTGGGACCTGTTCGCCGCAACTGCACTGGCTCGAGGTGGAACGGATCTCTCCGTTCGCTTGATTGGCCGCAACCTACCGCCTGCAAGGGCGGGAAGCAAGCGACACGTCTCAGGACGAGACCGTGGTTCGCCACGGCCCCGCGCCGAGACAATAGGTTGCTACTTCAGCTGGATCTTGACGATCGACCCCTGTCCCGGCCCCGGAGGCCCGAAGCCCACGTTCGACACATAGAGATTTCCGTCTGGCCCCATCGTCATGGAGGTCGGCAGGAAGAGTCCGTTGGCAATGATGGTTCGGTCGCCCGATGGGGCTAGCCGGACAACATCCCCGGTAAACGGCGCCGGCCCGCCGGGCGCGGTGGTGGATTCGAGCACGTACAGATTTCCAGCCGCATCCCAGGCGGTCCCGAGAACCGCGGTGAAGCCTGTGGCCCAGGTAAACAGCGCACCGCCGGCACGCACTTCGGTAATCTGTTCGCTTCCCGGCATCACCGGGAACGTCCCGAGGTTGCCGATGAAGAAGTGGCCGCCGTGCTGGGAAACGGTCGTCGGCACGATGTGACCATAGGTCGCCGAGATGTCGGAGATTCGACTGATCACGCCGTTCAGCTGAACCCGTTCAAATGACCCGTGGTTCGGCTCCACTACGTACAGGTCCCCATCGGATTTGATCATGCTGTACGGCGTTCCGTCCGGCTCGAAATCGTCAGGCTCCGGCTTTGCCGTAGGATTCTTCTTGTACCAGTCGCTCAGGTTCGCAATCTGCGTCCACGAATTGGGTCCGTCGATACGGATGATTCCATTCGGCTCGTCCAGGTGTCCGTGCGAACACCCCGCGCCGTCGACCAGCGCATAGAGCTTGTGGGCAATGAATTCGATATCCGATATGCCGCTCGACAGCCCCATGGCGTTAATTGAAGACGGCAAGCCGGACACGACGACAGTCTTGACGCCGTGCGGGCTTATCCGACTGATCTGCGCCGTATTACCACCGAAATAGGGACCGACGGGTGGAATGACCTGGTGGCAGTTGCGGGCAGTGGAGGTGGTGCCCCCGGTGCCTGCCTCTGCGACATAGAGGCCGCCATCCGGTCCGAAGCGAAGTCCACGAGGATTGGTGAGGCCCATCGCGTAGACGCTGGTCGGCGCCAGGGTCGTCAGCTGCAGCGACTTGCTTGCCAGCGGTGCATCTGGCGTGGTGGGAAGAGTAGCGTCACAGGCAGCGAGACCTGCAAGGCCAAGGAGGGTCAGGACGCGCGCGGATTTCATGAAGACTCCCGGGAGAGCATGAATGTGAGGAACGCTTGCATTGCCAGTCGGCAATTCGCGCCGTAGACTAAGGCTCAGGCGTCACAGCCCACTCACAATTTTCTCAAAAGGCTTCATGTTCGAGCTGCGCACACTTGGTAGCCTGACATTGACGGGCGATGCTGGCGTTCCCATCGCACTTCCCCGTCGCAGGCTGGCCTTGCTGGCCGTCCTCGCCGCCGGGGGGGATCGCGGGGTGACGCGCGAACGCATAGTATCGGTGTTCTGGCCCGACCACCCTGCGGCAGCGGGGAGGCACTCACTCGATCAGCTGTTATCACTCGTGCGCCGGGACATCGCCGACTCGACCTCTCTGGGGGTCGACCCGCTTCGCCTCAACCCCGGCGTTGTTGCGTGCGACATCGCGCGATTTGAACAGGCTGTCGCCATCAATGACTTGGCAACAGCAGTGGGCAACTACGGTGGCCCGTTTCTCGACGGATTCTATCTCCGCGACGCCGGTGAATTCGAGCGTTGGACCGAAGCCGAGCGCGCCAGACTCGGTCAGCGTTTCCACCGTGCACTCCGTGAGTTGGCTCGCCTCGCCACCGAGCGCGGCGATGGGTTCGGCGCGGCGGAACGGTGGCGGCAGCTGGTTGCATCCGATCCACTGGACTCGGCTGCTACACTCGGGCTGATGCACGCCCTGGCCGCCACCGGCGATCGTCCGGGCGCGATTCGCCATGCCCGTGTCTATGAGTTGCTGGTGCGCGAACAGCTCGAAATGGGGCCAGACCCGTCGATCACGGCTTTCACTGCCGAACTGAGCCGGGAGTCGCCGGCCACGGACACGAAGGCGGCCGTCGTCGTGATTGAGCCTTCGTTTTCAGGCGCCGTACTGCCGGATGCCGCCACGACGGGGGGGCGCCACGGCGAATTCGTATCAACGGTCGCCCAGCCCCGCCGCCCGCGACCGAAACGATCACTCACCGCCGCCTCGGTCGTCGGCGCGCTGTTGCTCACGGCAACGATATTCTGGCGTGCCGGGGCGCATTCTCCGCCTCCGATGGTCGGTACGGTGGATGCTCCGGTATCAGTGGCCGTGCTACCCGTCATCGACCTTGGTACCGATCACAACGACGAGGTTCTGAGTGAAGAACTGACCGAAGAGATGGCGTCCGCGTTGCATCGGGTTCCGGGTGTTCGTGTCGCAGCCCGCTCGTCGTCGTACTTCTACCAAGACAAGAAGCTGACCAGTCGACAGATCGGCGAGAACCTCGCCGTGAACTTTGTCGTGGAAGGGAGTTTCGAGCATGATGGCGACCGGATTCGCGTCCACGTTCAGCTGGTCGACGTGGCCAGTGGCTTCCTTCGATGGGACGAGACATACGGTCGTGACGCTGGGACGACGCTCGACTCGCAGGAGGGACTGGCTCAGTCAATCGTCGACACGCTGACCACCGAGTTGACCCACCGCAGGCCTCCAGCGACTGACGCGCGGCGAACAACATCCGACGCGGTCGCGTTCGACCTGTACGCCCGAGGCCGATACTTCTGGAACCACCGCACCGGCCCTAGCCTCCAGCGCGCCGCCGACTACTTCCGCCAGTCGTTGACGCGAGAGCCCGACTTCGCGCTCGCCTGGGACGGACTTGCCGACACGTACAGCATGATGGCCATTTTCGGTGCCATGCCGCCGACAGCGGCGTTCCCGTTGGCCGAGCAGGCAGCGTTACGGGCATTGGCGCTCGACTCGACGCGCGCCGAAGTACACGCGTCGCTGGCGATCATCAACATGTTCTACGAATGGAACTGGCCTGAAGCGGAACGGCAGTTCAAGCGTGCCATCACCCTCGACCCGCGGTATGCCACCGCGCACCTCTTCTACGGGCACTTCTTTGAATGTCAGGGCCGGCCGCTCGATGCGCTTCGCGAGGTCCACGCCGCGCTCGCGCTCGAACCGGTTTCGGTCATCATCGCGACCCGTCTGGGGTCCATGCTGACCAAGCTGAGCGGGTCGGAGGCAGCGATCACCCCGCTCCGACAGGCGATCGAACTCGACTCGCTCGACCCCAACCCGCGCATCAACCTTTCGCTTGTCTATAGCCTGCTCGGCCGCAACGACTCTGCCCTGGCCGAATTGCCACCGCTGGGTGTGAACCTGGCCGGGTTCGAGGGCGGCCTGCAGGTGTATGTGCAAGAACGCGCGGGCCGGCACAGCCTTGCTCGCCAGACGCTCGCCGGGATGGAACATCTTCGGCAGTCGCGCTATGTCAGCGGCGAAGCCATGGCCGTAGCGTATCTGGCCGTGGGACAGCGGGAGCGTGCACTGGCCGAACTGGATCGCGCGCTCGCCGAGCATTCGTTCACGTTGGTGTTTGCCAAGCGCAACCAGGTCTATGAGCCGCTCCACGGCGACCCGAGATTCGAGCACATGCTCCGGGTCGTCGGCGTCAAATAGGAACGATCCCCTCGCTCCTCATGGCGTGCGTCAGTTCGACCCCGCCACGATCCCCCGGCATCAATCTTCCGCCAACGATGCCGGCATCATGCTCGAAGACCACCTGCCACTGCCCGTCGGCAATCCTGGAGTAGAGCCCTCGCTTGCTTTCCAGCGTCCGGAGCGGCTCGACGTCATACCCCATGATCCACGCCAGCGGGAGGTGGTGAGCGGTCGGAATCGTATCGGCCGGGTAGAGGAGCGACTCTCCCTGGTCGGCGATCACGATCGCCATGTGCCATGGCACATGCCCCGGTGTGACGAGCATCGAGATACCCGGGATGACTTCGGCGGCGGCGCCATCGAGGAAGGTGAAGCGCCCCGCGTCAGCCACCGGGACGAAGTTGTGGGCGAGATAACTCGCGTGGGTTCGCTCGTTGGTGTGCGTCGCCCACGCATACTCGCGACCATGGGTGATGTATTGCGCGCGAGGAAACGAAAGCTGCACGCGCCGCGCCGGATCGTCGGGGGCAACCCATGTATTGCCACCGGCGTGATCGAAATGCAGGTGGGTGTTGAGAACGGTGCGGACATCACCTGGTGCGTGCCCGAGTTCAGCGAGCGCGTCTTCGAGGGCGGTGCGCCCGTTCGCTCCGGCGTTGTCGACACCGTAGATATCGCGGAACTTCTCCGGTTCCTTGTTGCCGAGTCCCGAGTCGACGAGCACAAGGCCATCGCCGTGCTCGATCAGCAGGCAGCGCATGGCCAGCGGAATCCGGTTGCGCGCATCGGCGGAAATGCGCCGCTCCCAGAGCGGCTTTGGCACCACGCCGAACATCGCGCCGCCGTCGAGTTTCTGGATCCCGGCTTCGAGTGCATGGACGACGAGCCCACCCACACGTAGCGTCGTGACGCGCCGAAACCCGCGCCCTCCCGCAACCGCAGACGGGGAGGCACCAGTCGAATTTAAAAAAAACCCAGCCCCCCAGAACGACAGCGATCAGGTAGTGCGGGAGGTGGGGTT
>JBEPVV010000080.1:0-7033 GCA_041690795.1 Gemmatimonadota bacterium
ATCATCACGATGACGATCAGGAGCTCGAACAGGGTCACGCCAAGGCGGCCGTCCACACTGGACCGGCTGATGGGGCCACGAGCGACGTCACGCGTTGTTACCATAGGGTTACCCGGACCAGCAAGAATCCTGCCGTCTCATTACGTTTTAGCCCCTGCAGCTACACTTCTATCTCAGGCAGTATCGCCCGATGGCCGACGCTTCTACAATGGACAAGCTGGTTTCCCTGGCCAAGCGCCGGGGCTTCGTGTTCCAGTCCTCCGAGGTGTACGGGGGTCTGGGATCGGTCTGGGACTACGGTCCCCTGGGCGTGGCCCTCAAGCGCAACGTCAAGGACCACTGGTGGCGGTCCCTGGTCCAGCAGCGAGACGACATCGAGGGTCTCGACGCCGCGATCCTCATGCATCCCAAGGTCTGGGAGGCTTCTGGCCACGTCAGCGGCTTCTCCGATCCGATGGTCGACTGCCGGACGTGCAAGGGGCGATTCCGGGCCGATAAGCTTGGCGATGCTCGATGCCCGCAGAAGCCCAGCAAGATCCCCGGCGAGCACTCGACCTGCGACCTCACCGAGCCCCGCCAGTTCAACCTGATGTTCAAGACGTTCATGGGGCCGATGGAGGAGACCGCGTCGGTGGTCTACCTGCGCCCGGAAACGGCGCAGGGCATCTATGTCAATTTTTTGAACGTTCTGAATTCGTCGCGTCAGCGGGTTCCGTTCGGCATCGCCCAGATCGGCAAGGCGTTCCGCAACGAGATTACACCCGGGAATTTCATCTTCCGGACCCGCGAATTCGAGCAGATGGAAATGCAGTTTTTCGTCCGGCCTGGCACTGACCAGGAATGGTTCGAACGGTGGCGCGCGGTCCGCATGTCGTGGCATCAGCGCATCGGTCTGGCGCCGCAGAGGCTCCGCTGGCACCAGCACGAGGCGGGCGAGCTCGCCCACTACGCCAAGGCAGCCTACGATATCGAGTATGAATTCCCATTTGGATGGCAGGAGATCGAAGGGATTCACAATCGGACCGATTTCGACCTGACCCGCCATCAGGAAGCGTCGGGCAAGAAGATGGAGTATTTCGAGCAGGCGAGTGGCGAGCGCTATATCCCCTATATCATCGAGACCTCGGCGGGCGCCGACCGCGTCACGCTGACGTTGATGGCGGACGCCTATCGCGAGGAGCTGGTCGAGAATGAGACACGCGTCGTGATGGGATTTGCGCCGTCGATGGCACCGGTCAAGGTTGCCGTCCTTCCGTTGATGAAGAAGGAAGGGATGCCGGAACTGGCGCTGGAGCTTTACCATGACCTGCGGAGCGGGGTCGCGGCCGACTACGATGATAGCGGTGCGATCGGACGACGCTATCGGCGCCAGGACGAGATCGGGACGCCATGGTGCGTGACCATCGACGGTGAGACCGCTGCTCAGCGCACGGTCACCGTTCGTCACCGCGACACCATGGCGCAGGATCGGATCGCCATCGACCAGGTCAAGGAATGGGTGACCGAACGTCTGGCTCAGGGGGAACGATGATCTTCGAGACGACCACGACGCTGTCCGCCGCCGAGATCTTTTCGCGGGCGCGACGCTTCTTCGCCGAACGGGTGCCGCAGAGCGCTGCGTTTCCCGAGAAGACCGGCCCCGGCTACATGCTGTTGCGCGGGCAGGGCGGGGAAGAGATCACAATCGCGGCCGTCGACGCCGGCGGCTCGACGCGGGTCCGCGGCTCGACGCTGCTCTTCGATCACGCGCTGGACCGCTTTCTCTCGTCGCTTCCGCCAGCACCGGAAACGTCGTCGTGACGGGCGATGTGGCGACGGAACGGGTCGTGCGCGTCAGGGTGCTCCCGGCATGGGAAGACGTGGTCCTGCGCGTCCCGCCCAGCACGCGGATCGTCGACATCAAGGTTCAGGCGCTGAGTGCGGTACAGAACCCGGCTGACCCGGCCGAGTTCATGGTCAAGTTTCGTGGCGCGGCGCTGGCCGACGAATCGCGCTCGCTCGATGACGCGAAGGTGCCGAGCGAGGGCGCCCTGATCGTCATGCGTCGGCATCGGTTGCCGGTGCGCTGACACCGATGCAGGTCTTCACGGCACCGGCGTGTCTTGAGCACGATCAGGGCGAAGGCCATCCGGAGCAGTCCTGGCGCCTGCGCGCGGTACTCTCGGCGCTGAGCACCGACCAGAGAATTGTCGTCAGCAATGCGGCGCCGGCGTCCCTCGATCAGATTCTCCGCTGTCACGATGCAGCGTATGTCGGCCGCGCCGCGATGCTCAGCGAGCGTGGTGGCGGCGAGCTCGGGCCCGACACGATGCTCAACGCGGCAAGCTGGCGCGCGACAGTGGCGGCCAGCGGTGCCGCGCTCGCCGCCCTCGACCATGCGCTGGCTGCTGGCGGCCATGCCTTCGCCGCGATCCGGCCGCCTGGGCATCACGCGCTGCGAGATGGCGCGATGGGGTTCTGCATTGTCAATCATGTCGCTGTGCTCGCCGCCGAAGCACATGCCCGCGGCTGCGACCGGGTGCTCATCGTCGACTGGGACGTCCACCATGGCAATGGGACACAGGCGCTGATCGAGCACGATCCCTCGACGCGCTTCGTCTCGATGCATCAATGGCCGTGGTATCCAGGCACTGGAGCGGCGGAAGAGCGCGGCGTCGGCAATTGCTTCAACCTGCCGATGCATCCCGGGCTGCCATCGGCGGTCTACCTCGAGGCACTGTGGCGAGGAATCGAGCGGGCGACGATCGACTGGATCCCCGAGGTCATCCTTGTCTCGGCAGGGTTCGACGGCATGCTCGGCGATCCACTGGGCGGCTTCACACTTGCGGCGACAGACTATGCCGAATGGGTCCGGCGCCTGCGCGAAGGTTTCCGCGATGCGCCAATCGTGGCCCTGATGGAAGGTGGCTACGCACCGCGGCTGCTTGCTGCTGGTGTAATGGCGACGGTGCTCGCGATGGGTGACGATGACGGCAGGCCTCTTCCGGCCGAAACGATGGTCACTTCGGAGATGAACGGATGACGCTGCGCCTCGTCACGGAATCGCTCACCCTGCACACGACGCATCCGTTTGTCATCGCACGCGGAAGCCAGAGCGAATACCGGACGCTGATGGTGAAGATCATCGACGATGACGGCGTCGAGGGGTGGGGCGAAGCGGCGGCGACGCGTTTCTACGGCGAGACGTACGAGACCGTTCGTGCGGCGCTGGAGGTCTACGGCCCCGTGCTCGGGGATGACCCTTTCCAGCTGCACGAGATCGAGACCCGGCTGGAGCTGACACTCAGACGAAATGCCGCGGCACGTGTCGCGATCTCGATGGCGCTGCATGATCTGGTCGGCAAGCGGCTGGGCGTCCCGTTGTGGAAATACTGGGGCCTCGACCGAGCGGCCGCCCCGCAGTCGACCTTCACCATCGGGATCGACACGCCGGAGATGCTCCGGAAGAAGGTGGCCGAAGCGGCGCAATACCCGATCCTCAAGGTGAAGCTCGGATCCGACGACGATGTCGCCATCCTGACGGCGCTGCGGAGTGCGACCGATCGTGAGTTACGCGTCGACGCCAACTGCGCGTGGACCGCCGCCGAAGCGGTGCGGATGCTGCCGGTGCTGGCCGAATTTGGCGTGACGGTGCTCGAGCAACCGGTCGCGCCGCACGACCTGGACGGGCTCAGGCACGTCCGCGCACACGCGCAGATTCCGATCATCGCCGATGAGAGCTGCGTGACGTCGGCCGACATTCCAGCACTCGTCGGTCGGGTCGACGGCATCAACATCAAGCTGGCCAAGTGCGGATCGTTACGTGAGGCGCTGCGGATGATCGCCATTGCACGCGCGCACGGAATGATGGTGATGATCGGCTGCATGATCGAGTCGTCGCTCGGGATCACGGCGGCGGCGCACCTCACGCCGCTGGTCGATATCGTCGACCTCGACGGCGCCGCACTGCTTGCCGACGATCCGTTTGCCGGCGCGACCATTTCGGGCGGACAGGTCGGGCTTCCATCCGGCCCCGGGCTGGGCGTCACTCGACGATGACAGAGCGGTTTGCGCAGGTGGCGCTGCCGCTTCCGCTCGCTGATCCCTACCGCTACCGGATTCCGGCATCGCTCGCCGATCGCGCGCTTCCCGGAGCGCGCGTTGTCGTTCCGGTCCGCCGCCAGGAGTGGATCGGCATCGTGACCGCCGTCGACGTGCCGGCGCCGATGATGGAGACGCGCGACATCATGGCGGTGCCCGATCCGCTGCCCGCGCTTTCGCCCGCGTTGCTCGAGCTGGCGGTCCAGATGGTCCGCTACTACGGCGCGCCGATCGGCATGGTGCTGCGAAGCATGCTCCCCGCCGCCCTCTGGGGCCATTCCGAAATTTTGCTCGACGTCGCGAGCGACGAGCGCATACAACTCGGCGGAACAGCCGGAACGCTGCTCGCGTGGCTTCGTGATCGGGGTGGCAGCGGTACGGCGAGCGCTGCAACGCGAGCGCTCAAGCGTCCGGTGTGGGACATCGTTGATCGACTGCAGCGTGTCGGTGCCCTCACCGTCGAGGTGGTTGCCCCATCGACCGATGCGGCGCTCGCAACCACGCGCGTGGCGCAGCTCGAAGGGAGCCCGCTTTCGCTGGTCGAGCGCGAGGCCCGCTTCCGGCGCGCACCAGCGCAGCGCGCGCTCTATCAGGCACTGGAGGAGCGCGGCGGCCGGGCGCCGGTGCCGGAGTTGCTGGTGGCCGCAGGAGTCGGGCCCGGGGCGCTCAAGGTCTTGCAGCACGACGGGCTGGTATCGGTGGCGCTGGTGGAAGCGCCGCGCGATCCGTTTTCCGACCCCGTCGGTCCGCCACCGGAGCTGCGTCTCACCCCCGACCAGGTCGAGGCGCTGGAGCGTCTTTCGACACTCACATCGGGCGGATCGGCGCTGCTCTTCGGCGTGACGGGATCGGGAAAGACGCAGATCTACCTCGAACGCATCAAGCTCGCGCTCGGCGAGGGTCGCGGCGCGATCGTGCTCGTGCCGGAGATCTCGCTGACTCCGCAGACCGTGGGGAGGGTGCGGTCGATGTTTCCCGACCAGGTTGCGGTGCTGCACAGCGCGCTTTCCGATGGCGAACGCGCCGATGCATGGCGCGCGCTCCGTCGAGGCGAGCGCCGCATCGCCGTGGGACCGCGCTCCGCCATCTTCGCCCCAGTCGAGCGCCTCGGCGTCATCGTCATCGACGAGGAGCACGAAGCCAGTTACAAGAACGGCGAGACGCCGCGCTACCACGCGCGCGAAGTCGCCGCGATGCGGGCGCGGATCGAGTCGGCGGCGCTGATCCTTGGCACGGCCACGCCGGCGCTCGAAACATGGACCCGCGCGGTTGCCGCTGATCGCATCGTGCGCTTGCCGACCCGGGTGGAAGCCCGTCCGTTGCCGCCGGTCGAAGTCGTCGACCTGCGCACGTCGCCCCAGGCCGAGGGTGCGCGCGGCATGGCGTGGAGCACCAGGCTCGATGCCGCGGTTGCTGAAACCCTCGACGCCGGCAACCAGTCGCTGCTGTTGTTGAATCGCCGGGGGTGGGCGTCGTTCGTGCAGTGTGGCGAATGTGGCACCGTCGTCGAGTGCCCGAACTGCAGCATCTCCTTGACGGTGCACCGCCATCCCGAGCGACTGCGCTGCCACTACTGCGATTTCCACGCGCCGATTCCCGCGGCGTGCGCGGTGTGCGGCGGGGTGACGACGCGCTCGGTCGGTGCCGGCACCCAGCAGCTGGAGCGCCTGGTAGCCGAACGATTTCCCGGTGCGCGCGTCGCGCGCATGGATCTCGACACGACGGGAAGCAAGTGGTCGCACCACCGGATTCTGGACCGCGTCGGCAGGGGAGAAGTGGATATCCTGCTCGGGACACAGATGATCGCCAAGGGAATCGATTTCCCGAATGTCACCCTGGTCGGCGTGGTCGACGCCGACACCAGCCTGCACCTGCCGGATTTTCGCGCTGCCGAGCGCACCTTTCAGCTGATCGCGCAGGTCGCAGGGCGAGCGGGCCGAGGACCAAAGGGCGGCAGGGTGCTGGTGCAGACGCGCCAGCCGGAACATCCCGCCATCGTGTTTGCATCGCGGCACGATGCGGAAGGCTTTCTCGCGATGGAGAGCGAACTGCGCCGCTCGCCGACGTATCCGCCGCACACATCGCTGGTGCATCTCGTGCTGAGCGGAGAAGACCAGGTCGCGGTGACGGCGCGCGCCGCGGCACTCGCCGACTGGTGCGAGCGTACCATTGCGCGGAGCGAGCTGCCGATTGCGGTGGTCGGTCCGGCGCCGTCGCCGATCGAGCGGATCAAGGAGCGCTGGCGCGTGCACCTGATACTGAAGGGACCAGCAAAGGCGCTCGGCCGCTGGGTTCGAACGGCGGCGCCACGGCTCGGGATGCCGCGCGGTGGTGTGAGGATCAGTATCGATCGCGACCCGACGTCGTTGATGTAGCGGCGGGGCCGCTTCTTCTCGTTGCTGGCTTACCGTCCGGCGGCCGTCACACTCATCCCCACATAGATCGTCCGCCCCGGCGACGGCTCGAACACCCGGCCGCCTGCACCGTTGATCGTCACCGAGCCGGTGTAGTGCCGGTCGAAGACATTCATCGCGGCGACGAAGGGTGCCAATGCGGCGTGCCCGGTGTTGCCGTGCCACTGTAGACGCGCCCCGGTCACCCCGCTGCCCCACCCATCGACCGGAATGCGATTGTCGTCGTCGGCGAACATCTGCGAAGAGAACGCCTGGTCGATGTCGACCGAGAATCCGCCGCCGATGACCCCGCGCAATCCCACGTGGACAACCTGCCGCGGAATACCCGCGAGCTGATTGCCGTCGAGCGTGTCCGTGGACGCCGGGCTGACGATCCGGTAGTCGGCAAATCGCGCATCGGTCATGGTCCAGGTGCCGAGGAGGCTGAGTCGACTGCCCAGCGCCCAGGTGATATTCGCCTCGACACCGCGCGTGCGCGTTTCGCCGGCGTTGCGAAAGTAGCTTCGGCCGCCGACTTCACTGTAGGGGATGATCGCGTC
>JBEPVV010000081.1:0-6949 GCA_041690795.1 Gemmatimonadota bacterium
GGCTGATCGCGGAGAGTGCAGGCGCGCCGAACGCACGCTCCAGCGCGTTCCAGATGTAGTGCCGGACCGTGATCGTGGTCGCGTCGGCAGTGATCACGTTGCACGACGACGGCCGGCGCCCGCGGGTCCGGCTGGTGTGCGTGCCTGATGTCGCGACGACGGTGCCATTGGGCAGGACGCCCGCGCGCTCCTCATGATCGTGCCCACAGAGCACAAGGTCGGCACCTGTCGCCATCACGTTGCGCCACGCATCGCGCCAGCGGGCGAGTCCCATGCGCTCCGAAATCCGGCCGCGCAACAGGTTCTGGTGCATCACCATCACGCGGAGCAGCTCGGGCGCCTCTTCGGCAAAGCGCATCGCGGCGCGCTCGGTTTCGCGGGCGGGCAGGTGGCCCTTCACGGCCATGTCATTGAGATTCGGCGTCATCGAACCGGCGACAACTCCGTAGCTCGTCAACACGCCGCAGAGAATCGCGCCGTCGACCACCAGCGTCGGCGTCAGGTCGTCGCCGAAGTAGCGACGGTACTTCTCATACTTGGGGCCGGCACCGATGACATCGAATGGCGTTTTCCACCACTGCACGTCGTGATTGCCGGGAACGATGAGCGTGGGCGCCACGCGACGAACCGCCTGGACAAAAACCAGCGCGCGCTGGAATTCGCCGTGCCGTGCGCGCTGCGAGATATCGCCCGCGACGGCGATGGCAGCGGGCTGCAGCTCGGCCACCAGCGTCTCGAGCCCCGCGATCTGGTCGAGATCGACGTCGTGCCCGAAGTGCAGGTCCGAACAGTGGAAGATGCGGATGGCGCTCACCAGACGACGCGCACCCGGTAGGTGAGGACGGTGGTGCCCTTCGCCGGCACGGTCACTGGAAAGACGTACCGGCTCGACGAACGCCGTTGGGCCGGCACCGAACTGCTCACCACCGACCATTCGCCGCCTCGATCCTCACGCACTTCGACGACGGCGGCAGAATCCTTCGCGTTCTGCAGCGTGACACGATATGCAACCATCGCGACCGTCGAGTACGGTGCCACCGTCGCTCGCGTCGTGCCGAACTCGGTCTGCACCCGGCGAGCGGTCACGTCGAACGCCGAACCAGTTTCCACCGTCAGTTCCTTGCCGGCCGGCGTGTGACCGATGAATCCCTGCCCGATTAGCTGGACCCTTCCCGCGTTGTCGTTGTCATAGAGGCTCACGACGCCGCCCGGCAGCACGAGATCACCGAACGAGGTTCCGGTCTTCCGGTCGAAGTGATAACTCACTGCCACGGGCACCGGGGTTTCGTCCGGCTGCTGCTGAAATCCGCCATAGAACTGGAGCGCGCCCGGGAGCGTGTATCGGCGCTCGCCGCGCACCGGTATCGGTTCGAACAGCGCCGCCGTGAACTCGAGACCGGGAATGAACGTCAGTCGCGCCGGGAGGGTGTAGACATGCGCTTCGCCAACGGAACCGACTTGCGGCACACCGTCGATGTAGCTGGCGTTCGCATCCATCCTCGAAGCCCTTGGTGCTGCCATCGCCTTCATCATGACCTCCGGCGCGGGTGCTTGTCCGATGTCGCCGGCGAGCAACTGCACTTCCGCATCCGGCAAATCGAGCGTCCCGCCCGAAAGCGCAGCCACACCCTCGATCCGTCCCTGCGCACCCAGGAAGATCCGGTACGATGCGTTCCATGAGGCACCGGATGTTTCGTACATCACCTTGAGTCCCTGCCGCGAGCGATCACTGTGCAGCGTCACGTCGGCGAGTGGCGACGTCGGGACGAGGGCAGCCGGCCACTGAATCTGCCCGGGGCGTGAGAACACCACTCTTTCCGTGGAATCCCACTTCCAGCGCTCGGGGTCGAGAGCCAGGAGTGTAGCGCTCGCGGTCAACGCAGGATTCGAAGCGATCGGTCGGCTGAATTCGAAGTGCTTGCCGACGTTCCGGCGCAACAGTGCTTCCTCCGACCAGGCCGGATCGAAGCGGATGCCGTAGACCGTGACGCCCGGTTCGAGCGTCGTGAACGTGGTCGGCGAAAACATGCCAAGATCGAGTGCCTGGGTTGACGTTCCGTTCGGCACGCTCACCGCCAGGCTCCGCCGGACCAGCACCCGCCCGGAGTTGAACAATGTCACCGACGTCGGTTGCTGTGCCGACGCACCCGCGGCACCCGTGAGAGCAAGCAGCGCCGAGATTGCAGTCGTCAGTTTACCCATCATGGCAGTATCTCCATTGCGATCCGCCTGGCAATCAGCCGGACCAGGAAGTAGGTGGCGCCGATCCCGAGGCCCGCGTACCAGCGGGCGAGATCGGTCTGCGGCAGTCGCCACAGCGTCCATACCGCCATCAGTATCGTCGCGACGATGGCGAGGCGGGAAGCGATCCGCCGCGCGCGCCGCTGCCGACGGCCCAGGCAATCGGGACATCGTTCCACGAAATCGATTCCGGACACGAACTCGCCACATTCGACGCAGGGGACTTCACGCCACCCGGCGGGCGACGGCATCGCCAAACTCCCCGGTCGACGCGGTCCCGCCAAGGTCGCGGGTACGCACGCGGTCGGCGACGATCGTCGCCACGATGGCGCGCCGCACGCGATCACCGGCGGCGGCTTCGCCCAGGTGATCGAGCATCATCGCCGCGGCGAGAATCAGGGCCGACGGATTGGCGATCCCCTTGCCCGCGATGTCGGGCGCCGAGCCGTGGACCGCCTCGAAGATCGCGCCGTGCGTGCCGATGTTGCCGCCCGGCGCGAGGCCGAGTCCGCCAACCAGGCCCGAGATTTCGTCGCTGAGGATGTCACCGAAGAGATTGGTGGTGACGATCACGTCGAATTGTTCCGGGCGCATCACCAGCTGCATCGCGCAGTTGTCGACGATCAATTCGCTCGTGTCGACGCGCCCTGCATACTCCCGCGCCACCTCGCGGCCAACTTCAAGAAAGAGTCCCGAGGTGTGCTTGAGAATGTTCGCCTTGTGGACCAGCGTCACCAACTTGCGGCCATGCGTCAGGGCGTAGTTGAAGGCGTAGCGGATCACCCGGGCGGAGTTCTTGCGCGTGACCACAGCCACCGATTCGGCCTGCGCATGCGGATCGCCGTCGCGCTCGACCCAGCGCTCCTGGCCGATGTACAGCCCTTCCAGGTTCTCGCGTACGAGCACGATATCGATGCCATCATAGCGCCCGCCCGGCACGATCGTCTTGGCCGGGCGCACGTTGGCGAAAAGCTCGAACTCCTTGCGCAGCGCGACGTTGACCGAGCGGAAGCCGCCGCCGACCGGCGTGGTCAGCGGGCCCTTCAGCGCGAGCCGCGTCCGGCGGATGCTGTCGAGCGTGGCCGCGGGAAGGGGTTCGCCGGTCGCATCGACCGCCGCCAGGCCGCCGAGTTGCCGATCCCAGGTGAACTCGATGCCGGTCGCCGCGAGCACTCGCAAGGTTGCGTCGGTGATCTCGGCACCGATGCCATCGCCCGGGATCAGGGTGATGTCGTAGCGCATTTCAGTGCAGGTCCGGCAGAATCCGCGCAATGGTGGCCGCCAGCGCCGCGCCTGCCGTTGGCGCGGTCGCAACCGGGTTGCTGCGCCACGGCACGCTGCCGCTGCGCGCATCGGCGAGCACCAGGGTCGCTTCGGCTTTGACGCCGTCCGGTGTCATCGTGAACCGGAGTGCTGCCGGAATGAACACGACGCGACTGCCGGTCAGCGCGACCAGTATCCGCAGATTACCGAGCAGCGGATCGGGCACCTTCGAGAGATTGGTGAATCGCATCACGGCCTGCGTCATGTGATCGGGATCGGAGATCATCCCCGTTGCTCGCTTCGCGACGCGCCGCAATTCCGGCGGCAGCATCCAGTGCGCGTCAGGACCGTGCTCGGCAAGGGCGTCGGCGAGCACCGAATCGGCCCAGGCCAGCGCCGCCGCTCGCGACACCGGCAAGCCCGGCACGGCGCTGTCGGCCATGATGTAGGTCACCGGCAGCACCGGTATCGGTAGACCAGCGATCGGGGCGAGAAAGAGTGCCGGCGCGGGAAGCGGCTTGGGCTGCTTCGGCGTCTGCTGGGCGTGGGCACAGCCGGAGCTCATCACCGCAATGGCGAGGGTGGCCGCACAGACGGCGGCGCGACGTGTCGTGCGAATGAGTCTGATCACGGTCGAAAGCTATTCCAGTGACAGACCGCCGTCTACCACGATGGTCTGACCGGTGATGTGCCGCGCTGCATCGGAGCAGAGAAAGGCGATGACGCGCGCGATGTCTTCAGGCTCAGCAAGCCGGCCGAGCACGGCGCGCTTGCGGGTGCGCTCGATCAGGTCGCGGGGCAGCTGGTCGAGCCGCTCGGTGTGAATGAACCCCGGCGCAACAGCATTGACGTTCACGTTCGATGGCCCCAGCTCCACCGCCGATGCGCGCGTCAGCCCTTCGAGCCCGGCCTTGCTGGCGGCATAAGAGACCACACCGAACCCCGGACGTGTCGCCTGATGGGCCGAGACGTTGACCACCTTGCCCCAGCGTTGCGAGCGGAACTGCGGCGCGCAGGCAGCGATGCAGTTGAACGCACCGGTGAGGTTGGTGGCGAGCACCGATTCCCAGGCCGCCGGCGTGAGGCGCCAGAGCGCGCCGTCGTGCGCGATGCCGGCGTTGTTGACGAGGTGGTGCACCGTGCCGAAACGCCGAATGACATCGGCGACGAACTTCTCGACCTGGACGCGGTCGCGCACATCACAGCGCGCAGCGTAGACCTCGACGCCGGTGGAACTGAGCGCGGTCTCCGTCAGCAGCGCGTTGGCTTCCACCTCGCGGCCGTCCATCTCGAACCAGCAGAACGCGACCTTGCACCCCATTCGTCCGAATTCGGCGGCGATGGTGCGTCCGAGGCCGGTGGCGCCGCCGGTGATGAGGGCGACCTGCCCGGTGGAGGCACCACCAGTCGCCGACGGCCGCGGCTCGGTCTGGAGCGCAGGAGCGGCGCTGGCAGACGCGCTCCCGGCCATCCACGGCTCGGCGGATCGCTGCGAAAAGGTCATGTCCTGCGAAACTACGGGCCGCGCCAAGGCAGAGCAAGGACGGGGCCTTGTCACGATTTCGGAGAGCCATCTACGCTGATTGGACTTCGGGAGAGTCCGTACTACACTCCTTCGCCCACGCATCGCCCACGTCCCACGCTGGAGTAACGTCATGAATTCCGCATTTACCACTGGCCGGGCTACCGCGTTCGCCGTTGCCATCACCGCCCTGAGCGCAGGTCCCGGACTTCCCGCCGGTTTCCCGCTCGCTCCGGGACTCAAGCCGTGCAAGCCGCTTTCCGCCAGCAAGGAAGTCCTCTGCGAGTGGCATAACGTCGACACACATGCCGCGTACCTGTTCTACACGACGGCACTGCCCAAGGCCGGATACACGATTCTCAAGGGCGCAGCTGAAGTGCGGTCGCCCCGGGAGTTTGGTGCGATAGGATTCACCAAGGGGACGCTCAAGGGGGCAGTCTCCATGTCAGGTATGGACCTCACGATTCAGGTGATCGACGAAGCGACGAAGTGACGTCGAAACTCGCTGCCACGACACCGCGATCGCCGCGACCTTTGGGGGGCGCCGCGAATCGTTAGCATCATCAGGCACCATTCCGTCCGCTCCCCGCTCCGAGGCCCGAATGTTCCCAACCCGTCCGGCGTCCGTCATCTGCCCTCTCGTGATATTCGCTCTCCTCGCACCACCGCTCCGCGGGCAAGGGCCGACCACGGTCGAGCTGGGCAAGCGCCTGGCCAAGTCGCGGTACACGCTCGGTCGCGTGGTGGGATCGCACGAGCTCCCTGACGGACGCGTCGTCGTGGGCGATGCGAAGGAAGGCGTCTTCCGGATCGTCGATCTGGCGAAAGGCGACGTCACGCTGATCGGCAAGCAAGGAGACGGCCCTGACGAATACCGGTCGGCATTCGCGATCCTGCCGACGCGTGGGGATTCGGTCCTGCTTTATGACTTGGCTGGGCGGAAATTCCTCCGGCTGGCGCCCAACGGTGCGGTGGCCGGTACGATGACCTTCGCCAACACGTCGACTCGCACCCGGCGCAACGGACTGCCCGCGGCCGCCGACACGACCGGCGCACTTTACTACACGGCGATCGACATCGACACCGCCATGAAATCGTTTCCGATCTCTTCCGGCGTACGGCGTCTTGCTGCCGGTGCGACGACTGACGAAGAACTGATCCGGGTCAACGGGCGGCGCGCCGATCAGGCACAGGCCAATGGCCTGATGGTCTTCCCCTTCCGCGATGCATGGGCGGTGCGTGCCGACGGCCTCGTGGCACGGGTGATGGCGGACAGCTACGCGGTGTCCTGGTCACGTGACGGCAAGGAGATCGGGCGCACCGGACCACTTGCATACCAGCCGATCCCGATCACGACGGCCGAGGCGCAGCTGATCACCGATTCCATTCATGCGGGAATGAAGGCGATGAGTTCGACGGGTGGGGCAACGATGGCGATGAGCGCACCGCCGTCCGGCGCCATCGGAGCCGGGGGCAGCGGCGCCACCGTCACCTTCGGAGGGAGTGCCGGCGCCAGCGGCGGGATGGTGATGATCACGCGTTCCGACGGCGGCAGCGCACCGACCACGACGGTGATCGGTGACAAGGCCGCCGCTGAAATGTCGCGCTCGGCCGCCACGACGTTCGATCCGTCGACCATTCCGGTCGCGCCCTTTCCGGCAACGCGTCCCGCGATTCCATCGAACGGCACGGTGGCGATCTTCGATGCCAACGGCATGCTCTGGGTCGCCCGCGAACGGCCGCGCAGCGATGCGTCACCCCGCTACGACATCATCTCACAGGACCGTGGCGTCGTCGCGCAGGTCAAGCTGCCCTCAGGCACTCGCCTCCTCGGCTTCGGCAAGGGCGTGGTCTATCTGGCCCGCGCGGAGGACGGGAGCGACTGGCTCGAGCGGTACGCCATGCCCAAGTACTAGGCGAGAG
>JBEPVV010000082.1:0-6945 GCA_041690795.1 Gemmatimonadota bacterium
AGACAGCTCCCCGCTGGCCTCGCCGCACAGACGCCGATGCAGTCTGCCAAGCCGAAGCCGCCGCAGCCCAACGTCCCGGCGCCGAAGGCCTGGGAGACGATCACCTTCACTGACTATGCGTTCGATGCGCCCGCCGAAGTGCCGGCAGGACTGATCACCTTCCGTGCGGTGAATCACGGCAAGGAGTTGCATCACGGTTCGCTGGTGCGGCTCGATTCCAATCACACCGTCGCCGATCTGATGGCGGTGATGCAGCACCCCGGTCCGACGCCGGGGTGGGCCAAGTTCGTCGGCGGTCCCCAAGCTGCCAGCACGGTCACGATGGACCTCACCGCCGGCAATTACGTGTGGCTCTGCCTGATCCCGGGGCAGGACGGATTGCCGCATATCGCCAAGGGGATGGTGCGGCCGATGAAGGTGGTGCCGTCGCACGGCGGTTCGGCAGCACCCAAGGCCGATAACGTGGTCAGCATGAGCGACTACACCTGGACGCTGTCGAAGCCGATCTCGCGAGGTCCGCATGTGCTCCGCATCTCCGACGATCCAAAGGCGCAGCCGCACGAGCTGGTGATCGTCCACCTCGCTGCCGGCAAGACCGCGCAGGATGTGCTCAACTGGGTCGAACATCCCCTGGGACCGCCGCCCGCTGACCGGGTCGAGGGAATCACCACCATGGCGCCGGGGCTCACCATGTATACCAGCGTCGACTTTACTCCTGGTCATTACGTGATGCTCTGCTTCGTGCCGGACAGCAAGGACGGGAAACCGCACGCGCTTCACGGCATGGTGAAGGAATTCACGATCCAGTAGGCGTCGCCACGCATGCGAATTCTCCGCGTCATAGTCGTCGCCTGGCTCATCACCGCGTGCGGTACCGTGATGGGCTGGGCAATCGGTCGACCGTTCGGCCGCCAGCAGCTCTTTCTCGGGGCCGTGGCGCTCGGCACGCTTGCCATCCTCGTTGCGGTGCGAGTGCTGGCAACCATGGGATGGCTGAACGTCGATCGCCGGCGTGGGGCGTCGATCTGCGCGCTGTGCGCCTTCGCATTGGCTGCCCCGCTTGCGGCGATGAACCTTGACCAGGCGCTGGTGCCGTTGCTGCTGCTGTCGTTCGTGGGCGTCGGCATGATCCTCGGCGCAGGACCGAGCGCCGCGCAATAATGCTTGGCGCGGGGCTGATCTTCCTCGCCGCACTCCTCTACAGTTCGGTCGGGCACGCCGGTGCGTCGGGATACCTCGCCGTGATGGCGATCCTCGGCACGCCGACTGTGGTGATGCGTCCGACGGCATTGATCCTCAATCTCGCGGTGGCGTCGATCGGCACGGTGCAGTTCGTGCGGGCCGGATATTTCCGCTGGTCGCTGCTTTGGCCTCTGGCGATCGCGTCGATCCCGGCGGCGTACGTGGGTGGGCGAATCACGCTGCCGAGCGCTACCTACCGCGCAATCGTCGGCGTGGTGCTGCTGCTGTCGGCGATTCGATTTGTGATGACGTTGCGCTCGCCCGATGTGGTGAAACGGAAGATGCCGCTGCCGCTGGCGCTTTCGATCGGTCTGGTGCTGGGGTTTCTCGCCGGACTCACCGGCGTCGGGGGAGGGATCTTTCTCTCGCCGGTCCTGCTGATCGGTGGCTGGGCCGATCTCCGGACAACGGCGGCCACGTCGGTGTCGTTCATCTTGCTGAATTCGGCGGCAGGGCTGATTGGACAAGGCGTTGCGGTGAGCGTCGTGCGCGATATCGCACCCCTCTGGGCGATCGCGGCCGTTATCGGCGGCCTGATCGGTGCGCACATGGGGTCAAGACGGTTGCCGGTGCCGGCGCTGCGGGGAGTACTTGCTGTGGTGCTGGTCGCCGCGGGGATCAAGCTGATCACCTGACTCGTGCACTTACAGCGGCAGCGTCATCCCCTCAATTTCCAGCAATCTCACTTTTCGCCACAGCCCTCCGCCGTATCCGCCCAGCTTGCCGCCGCTGTTGACGACGCGATGGCAGGGGACGATGATGGGGAGCCGGTTGCGGCCGTTGGCGCTGCCGACCGCGCGGACAGCAGCGGGGTTGCCGACGCGGCGGGCGATGTCGGCGTACGAGCAGGTCGTGCCGTAGGGAATGTCGCAGAGTGCGTTCCACACGGCGAGCTCGAAGGGCGAGCCGCGCAGGACGAGTGGCACGGTGAATTCCTGGCGGGTGCCGGCGAAGTACTCCTCGAGCTGGGCAAAGAGCGCGGTGAGGTGCGCGTGCTCGCCGGCGACGACAGGGCCGTGGAACCAGCGGCGGAGTGTCGGTGCCTGACGTTCGAGTCGCGCGATGTCGCCGAACTCCAGCAGCACAATTCCCTCGTCGACGGCCGCAGCGACCATCGGCCCCAGCGGCGAGTTCCAGGTGGCGGCGATCACGGGTTCGCCGCCGCGCGCCCGCCCGGGCGGCGCACCGACGAGTCGGGAGAAAGCGTCTCGAAATCCACTGTGCGATTCCCAGGCAGAGTCGATGATCACGCGGTCGAGCGTTGCGCCGCGCCGCAGGAGTTGCTGCGCGGTGGCGAGCCGGCGCGCGCGGAGCCAGGCATGAAATGTCATCGAGTGAGTGCGGACGCAATACCGGCGAACGCGCACCGGGTCGAAGCCGCGCGCCGCGAGGTCGTGGTCGGTGATCCGTGCGTTGCCGGTCTCGTCGACCAGGGTCACGAGGTCCGTCCACCAGACGGGCGCCGCCGGGTCGTCGTCCGGCCGACAACGGAGACAGGCGCGAAAGCCCGCGGCCGCGGCGTCGGCGATATTGGGGAAGAAGAGCAGGTGATCCGGGCGAGCCCGCCGCGAGGGACAGGTCGGCCGGCAGGCGATGCCGGTGGTGCGCACCGCGTAGACGAAGAGTCCGTCCCACGACGCATCGCGGCGACTGACGGCGTTGAGCAGGGTGCGGCGAGCGGGGAGAGCCGTGGGCGTTTCCATGGGAGGGATTCTAGCGTCGCGGCGCAGCCGTGCCACCGGAGACTGGACGCCGAATCACTGCGCGATCTTGAAGTCCTTCACACCCTGCGAGGCGGCGCCGAGGAAGACTTCCAGCTGGTAGGCGCCTTTGGCCCAGCCCTTGGCGCTGCGAAAGCGGAATCCGACGACGCTCGATCCGGTGGAGTCCGCCGCCGGCGCGACGACGTTGGACGAGTCCACGGTGTGATTGCCGGTGCGAAGCCGGACACTGATGTGATCCTGTGCCGTGACGTGATCGGCGCGAACGGTTACCATGATGGAATCGGTCGTGGCAAACTGGCCGCCGGCGCCGCCGACAAGGCTGTTGTCTTTTGCGAGCTGATGGCCGACGTCGAACGAACTGATCCGGGCCACGCTGCTGGCGCCGGGTGGTAACGTCGGCGCGCCGATCGGCGGCTTGAGCGCCACGGCGGTCGCACTGTCGAAGTCGGCGGCGCGGGCGCCCTTCCGATCGCAGGCAGTGAGACAGAGCAGGGCGGTGAGCACGGGAACCAGAGTCGAACGCATCATGGCCGTCGAGGTCGGAGTCAGGGGAGCCGTCCTTCGCTCCCAACGCGAGGAAGCTATATGGAGGAGGCCGGATGGCAATAAGACTGATGGTATTCGACGTGGCCGGCACAACGGTGAAGAACGAGGGTCGCGCCGTGCAGCGCGCCATGCGCGACGCCCTCGATACGGCGGGGCTGACGCTGCGCGACGGCGCCATGGAGGGCGTCACCGGTTTCGCGAAGATCGACGCCATCCGCACCCTCATCGAAGGCCATGGGCGCGACGAACTGCTGGGCCGCATCGATGCGATTCACGCCGACTTCGTCGTCCGCATCAAGCGCTTCTATCGCGATGACGCACGGGTGGCTCCGGTCGAAGGCGTACCTGACGCATTCAAGGCACTCCGCGCCGCCGGAGTCAAGGTGGCACTCAATACCGGATTTTCGCGGGAAATTCTCGACGTCGTTCTTGCCCGCCTCGGCTGGGACACGAGTGACGCGCCGATCGATACCACCATCGCCAGCGACGAGGTGCCGCGCGGCCGACCGTATCCCGACATGATCGATGCGCTTCGCGCCCGGCTCGGCGGCATTCCGTACACCGAGGTCGGCAAGGTCGGCGACACGCCCGTCGACCTGCAGGAAGGAACGATGGCGCGATGCGGACTGGTGGTCGGCGTACTCAGTGGCGTGCACGACCGTGACTCGCTGGCGCAGCATCCGCACGATGCCCTGCTGGAGAGCGCCTCCGGGGTAATGACTGTGCTGACAGAGCGCGGCCTGCTGCCGGCGTGATTGCCGGACGTTCAGGACTGCTTCTCGTCCTTCAGGCGCCCCGCTTCCTTCGCCGCGCAGCGCAACAGGAATTCGATCTGGCCGTTGAGCGAACGCAGGTCGTCGGCCGCCCACCGCGCGAGGACGCGGTGGAGCTTCGGTTCGAGCCGCAGCAGGAACGGCTTGCGTTCACTCACTGGCGAGACGGGACCAGATCAATAGAGTGAGCCGGTGTTGACGACCGGTTGCATCGGTTGTTCGGCACAGAGCGTGACGAGCAGGTTCGATACCATCGCCGCCTTGCGCTCTTCGTCAAGCGCCACGATCCCCTTCTCGACGATGCTCTTGAGCGCCATCTCGACCATGGTCACGGCGCCCTCCACGATCAGCCCGCGCGCTGCGATGATGGCGCTGGCCTGCTGACGACGGAGCATCGCGTTGGCGATCTCCGGGGCGTAGGCGAGGTGGGAGATTCGCGCTTCGAGCACTTTCATTCCGGCCTTCGAGAGGCGCGCCTGCACCTCACCGGCGAGCTGATCGGAGATGTCGGCGGCGTTGTGGCTGAGCGATCGCTGGCCGTCGACATGCGCGTCGTACGGATAGCTCGACGCCAGCGTGCGCACCGCGGATTCGCTCTGCACGCGGACATAGTCTTCGTAGTTGTCGACCTCGAACATTGCCTCGGCGGAATCGACGACCTGCCAGACGACGATCGCGCCGATCTCGATCGGGTTCGACGCCTGGTCGTTCACCTTGAGCTTGGCGGTCTCGAAGTTCCTGACGCGGAGCGAGATGCTGCGCTTGTGGATGAATGGGTTGGTCCACCAGAGGCCCGCCGTCTTGACGGTCCCGACGTAGCGGCCGAAGAGCGTCAGCACCTTGGCCTGGTTGGGCTGCACGGCGAAGAAGCCACTCAGCATGAGCACGGCGCCGAAAAGCACCAGGCCACCGGCCGCCAGTTGCAGCGCGCTGGTGTCGATCGTGCCGTGCCAGAACAGGAAGCCGGAACCGATCAGTGCCAGCAGGAGCACCAGCAGCATCAGGATTCCGTTGACCACTTTGCGTTCGACGTCGCTCGCCATGCCTCATCCGGGTTGGTGACATCAAAATGATATCACCGTGGTATTACCCGCGCAAGCCGCGCGCACCGGAGCGCAGGTATAACTTTCCGGTCATGCGAAGCGGACGCGGGTTGTTGATGATGGCGTTGATGGCGACGGCCGGGTGCCGGTCGGACCAGGGACCGATCGACAGCGGCGGCGGGGCGGGAAAGCTCGCCACCGTCGCCATCGTGCGCTCGGGTTGGACCAACGGCACGCTCCTCGGCAGCTGGGCCGCCGCGCCCGACCGCGCGTGGGCCGGCGGCACCGGCGGTGTGATTCTCGCCTGGAACGGCAGCGCGTGGAAGCCGGAAGCGACGCCCACCCAGGAAACGATCGTTGGCATCTGGGGCGCCGACACCAGCGACGTGATTGCGGTCGGCGGCAATGGCCTGCTGATGGATCGCATCGCCGGCGCGTGGACGACGCATCCGTTGACGACCCACGCCTCGCTGCTCGACGTCTGGGGGCTCGACCAGGACCGGGTATGGATCGTCGGGAGCGAAAGCACGATCCTGCGGCGGCAAGGACTGGACTGGGTTGCGATGCCGGTGCCTGTGCCGGCAGAGCTGTGGGGGATCTGGGGCTCGTCCGAGCAATCGCTGGTGGCGGTGGGGCAGAGCGGTTTGCTGCTTGAGTGTTGCGATGGTGGTGGTTGGCGCAGCGTGCCGTCGCCGACCGCGGAGGGACTTTTCGGCGTCACCGGTGATGGGGCAGGGCGGATCGTGGCGGTGGGCGCGAGCGGAACGATTGTTCTCCGGGATGGCACCGGCGTCTGGCGAAAGGTTCCCTCGCCGACCACCGTCAATCTGTTCGGTGTCTGGAGCGACGGGCCGCAGCGATTTTACGCGGTTGGCGACGGCGGCCGGATCCTCGCCGGCGACGGCGTCACCTGGAGTATCGTGCCGTCGATTGGCGGCCACGAAAACCTGCGGTCGATTTCGGGCGCGGGGGGACGTCACTTCGCCGCCGGGTGGTACGGTGCCATCGTCGATGATGCATCGAGTGCGTGGTCGACTGTCCTCGATGGCGGCGTGATCTACGACGTGCAGGTGACACCGGATGGTCAGGCGTTCGCGGTCGGGTCCGGAGGGGGCGCGCTGCAGCGTGTGGGATCGTCGTGGCGAAACGTCGAGGTGCCCACGGCGACCACGCTCTACGGGGTCGACGGTCCCTCGGCGACGCAACGCATCGTCGTCGGCGACAGCGGCACCATCCTCCGGCAGATCGGATCGCTGTGGCGGCGCGAAGCCTCGTCGTTCGGCGGGCTACTGCGCTCGGTGTGGTGGTCGTCACCGACACGCGCGATGGTCGTCGGCGATTCAGGCACCGCGCTCGCATGGGACGGCAGCACGTGGAAGGCGACATCCACCGGCACGAAGGCATTCCTGCGTCACGTCTGGGGCCTGTCGTGGAACGATGTCTGGGCGGTCGGCGATAGCGGTACGGTCGTACGCTTCGACGGCAGCAGCTGGTCGAGACTGATTGCACCGACGACGGCGTTGTTGCGGGGCGTATGGGGAACGTCGGCGAACGACGTGTGGGTCGTCGGCGAGAGAGGCACCGTGCTCCGCTGGAACGGAAGCGGGTGGAAAACGC
>JBEPVV010000083.1:0-6897 GCA_041690795.1 Gemmatimonadota bacterium
GTAATTCCCCAGCCGGAGCAGGCCGCGCGTCAGGTTGTCGCGATCGTCGGCAATGGTGTGGATGGTGACGCGCTCGGCGCGAAGAACAGCGGCGTTGCTTCGCGCGACCACCTGCGCGTTGATCGTCGCCGGCAACTGAACGAAGGTCTCGTACTGTGCCCGTGAGCCGAAGGCGAGCAGGCGAGTCGCGGCGACGGCGCGCGTCGCGATGAAGACTCGTGCACCGAATGCCAGTTGTAGTCCGACGTCGCCGGGAACGTTGACCACCGTTCCCGCGATGCGGAACCGCCGTTCGCCGAGCGCGAGGGTATCGCCAACGCTGGCACCGATGGCCGTGAGCAATGACGGATCAACAATGACCGTCCCATCCTGAATCGAGCCCCAGATCCCTGCAGGCGAGGTTGATACCGCTCCATAGTACGGCCAGCCCGGGTCCACCGTACGCACTTGAACCAGCCTCGCGTTGCCACTTCGTGGCTGATACGCCATTGCCGCGAAGTTGGCAGAGGTTGCGATGCGAACGGCGCCTCGTCCTGCCTGGCGGAGCGAGTCGAGCATCCGACTGGCCGGCTTGATGTTCTCGATTGTGGACCGGCTGGTGAGCGAGAGATCGGCGCCGAGGAGATCCTGCGCCTGGGCGGCGACGGTCGTGGTCAGATTGCGGGTGAATGAGTTCACGGCGACCAGCGCTCCAACGCCAGCCACAACCGACGCCGTCAGCAGTGCGAGTTTTCGTCGCGACGCGCGACCCTGTCGCCATGCCATTCGGATGACAAAGCCGCCAGCGGTCACGCGAGGGTATCCGAGACCATGATACCGTCGGCGAGGCGAATGGTGCGACGGGCAATGCCGGCAAGATCCGGGTCGTGCGTCACGAGCACGAGTGTCGTGCCATACTCGGCATTGAGCGCGGTCATCGTCTCGACGACAATCGACCCGTTCACCGCGTCGAGGTTGCCCGTTGGCTCGTCAGCGAAGAGAACCTTGGGTCGCGTGCTGAACGCGCGCGCCACGGCGACGCGCTGCTGTTCGCCGCCCGACAGCTGGGACGGATAGTGGTGGCCTCGGGCCGAGAGTCCCACGCGCTGCAACAATTCGTCGGCTCGGGCCGACGCATCGGGCGCTCCGGATAGTTCGAGCGGTACCTGCACGTTCTCTCGCGCTGTCAGCGTCGGGATCAGCTGAAACGACTGGAAGACAAAGCCCACACGACGGCGCCGGAAGCGCGCGCGGCCATCTTCATCCAGCATGCCCAAGTCGACACCATCGAGTCGTACACGTCCGCTGGTTGGTTGATCCAGGCCGGCGAGCAGGCCGAGCAGTGTAGTCTTGCCGCTTCCCGATGGTCCGACGATTGCGAGAAATCCGCCTGCCTCGAGTCGGAACGTGATATCCTTCAGGACGCTGAGGCGTTTCCCGCCTGAAGTGTACTCGTGGCGAAGTGCATCGCACGCGAGCATGGCAGTGTCGGGTGCCGAGGAGTGTTCGAATGAGGTCGTGGTCACCGTGCTCCTGCCGAGTGTTGACGTTCGCCATGCTTTCGATGGCTGCGTGCGGGGACCATGGCCGCCCCATCGTGGCGAAGGATAGTAGTGTGGCCGCAGCCCACGCTGTGCCAACGATACTGCTGATCGGGACATCGTTGACCGCCGGATTCGGTCTCGATCCTGTCGATGCATGGTCGACGCGTTTGCAGCAGATGATTGACTCCGCGGGACTTCGTTTTCACGTGAGCAACGCCGGTGTCAGCGGCGAGACGTCGGCCGACGCCCTCCACCGGATGGACTGGCTCCTGTCACAGGGCACGCCAGCGATCGTTGTGGTGGAAACCGGAGCGAACGACGCGCTGCGAGGGCAATCCGTCGACGCCGTCAACTCGAATCTCGAGGCGATCCTCGACCGCCTCGACCGCCTGGTGCGGCGGCCGGTCATCGTCGTGGCCGGCATGGAAGCACTGCCCAACATGGGGCGAGCGTACGGCCAGCGGTTTCGCAGTGTCTTCCCGGCGGCGGCGGCGGCACACCGCGCCGTCTACCTGCCGTTCTTCCTCGCCGGTGTGGCCGGCGTCGACTCGCTGAACCAGGCTGACGGCCTCCACCCGAATGCGGCTGGGTCGCGCCGCGTTGCGGTGAATGTCTGGCGCACCATCGGTCCGATTCTCGACTCACTCCAACGGCGATAGGTCGACGCGTGGCAACCTTTGACACCAAGCATCAGCGCGCAGCATGGCTGGTCGCGATTCTCGGCATCATGATCGCGATCGCGCTCTTTCCTTATGCGTCGGGGTTGCTGGGAGCGCCGGTGCTCTACGTGGCAACCTCGCGAATTCATGAACGCCTGGTCCGCCACGTCAAGCTCCGCGCGGTATCCGCATTGATCGTCATCGCCGGGGTCTTGATCTGCCTGGTGCTGCCGATGGTGTGGCTCGTAACCCTGCTTGTCGGTCAGGCACACGGTGCGGCGACCGCGATCCTCGCGTCGCCGCTGCTGCAGCGGATCGGCACGATGCATGTCGGCGGCTTTGACATCGGGCCGCAGATCAAACAGGCCGGGTCGGAGGCCGTGTCGTTTCTTGCGGGGAGTGCGTTCGGACTCCTGGGCACGGCGGCGCGGATCACCATCAACCTGTTGCTGTCTCTTTTTGCGCTCTTCTACCTGTTGATGGAGCCCGGTGCCGCGTGGCGAAACCTGCGCCCGTTCATTCCGTTCTCCGATCCAAACGTCGCGATCCTTCGCGACCGATTCGCTGCGGTCACCAATGCCACCATCATCGGAACCGGACTGTCGGCGGTCGTTCAGGGTGCGTTGATGTGGCTGGCATTCACGGTCTTCGGCCTGCCCAACGCCGTGTTCTGGGGGGCGGTTGTCGTGATGTTTTCGCTCCTGCCGGTGGTCGGGAGCGGGATGGTATGGGCACCTGCTGCCGTCGTGCTGTTTTCCGATGGACGGACCGGAGCTGCCGCGGGGATGGTTGCATGGGGCATCCTGATGGGCGCCGGCGTCGACTACCTTATCCGCCCCTGGGTTTCGAACCGCTACGCGCAGATTCATCCGCTGATTACACTGGTCGGTGCGATCGCGGGTGTCAGTTATTTGGGCATCATCGGGCTGCTGATCGGCCCGCTGGCGCTGTCGTATTTCTTCGAGCTGCTGACGATGTACCGAAAGGACTACGTGCGCGCGCGTTGAGCAGCGCACTCGCGGTCGCAGGAACAAAACAAGGGCCTCGCAGATGCGAGGCCCTTGTTTTGCTCGTCCTGTCTTTCGTGCCGGATCAGTTGTTCTGCTTGACCTCGGCCCGGCGGTTCATCGCACGACCATCCTTGGTGTGATTGTCGGCGATTGGTTCATCCTTGCCGCGCCACTTCACGGTGATGCGCGTGTCGGCAACGCCCGAGGTCACGAGCAACCGCCGCACGGTCTCGGCGCGGGCACGTGAGAGTTTCATGTTGTACGCCTCGGTACCAATCCAGTCGGTATGGCCGATGACATCGACATTCACATCGGCGTGTGCCTTGAGCACTTCGGCGATCGCCCGGACCGAATCCTGCCCACCCTTGGTCAGGTCGGCGTGATCGAAGCGGAAGTGCACCATCGCCAGGTCGAACGTGTAGCGCTGCGCGACCGGTGCAGTCGGCGGCGGTGGCGGCGGCGGAGCGGGCGCAACCGGGGCTGGCGGCGGCGGAGCAACCGGCGCCATCTCGGCGACGGTAATCGAGGCCGACGACGTCATCTTGCCGGCGCGGCTGTAGGCCGTCACCTGCGCGCTGCCAGCCGTAGTCGCCGTGTACATGCCCGACGTCGAATCGAGCGTGCCCGGACCGGTCAGGCGATAGACCACCCAATCGGTGTTGCCGCAGTAGGTGGCGGTTGCGGTGAACTTCTGGGTATCGCCCGGATGCAGCGACGCCGAATTCGGCGCGATGCTGATGGCATCCATCGCATGGTTGCAGGCGTGGCCGCCAGGCGTGAGCGACAGACCAAGCTGGGCACCCAGGAAGGTGTTGCTCTTGTCGAGGATGCCCTTGGGGATGATGTCAGCGGTCGCCTCAAGGCGAAAGCTGAGGGCCCGCAACGCGCGCCAACGGATACCGGTCATGCCACCGAAGCCGACGTGACTCTCATCTATGGCCTTGGTGAACTTGTTGTAGCTGGCGCCAGCGCCGAACATCCACTGGAAGCGGTTGCTCAACGGCGCGTTGTACACCAGCTGCAGATGAAACGGCGTGTACAGGAGCGGCCGTGACGTCGCATTGAAGGTCTTCGGTATGCCCGGTTGGTTCGGCAGGAGATCGGCCGGATTAGTCGATCCATCCACCTCGATGGCCAGGTTGCGGGCCACGAAGTAGCCGATACGGCCACCGAAGCCCCAGCGATCACTCTTTGCGTCGGTTACCTCGAAAACGCTGCTGGGGAACTTGTTGTAGCGCGCGAAGGCGCCAATCTCGAACGTACCCTTGTCGATCCCTTTGCCCTGAGCGGCCAGCGGGCTGGCGGCTACAAGCGCGGTCATCACTGCAAACCCAACGCGACGCATCGATCCTCCTGGTTCTTGTCCCCGACCCCGGTCCCGGCAGGCGGGGGACGTAAGTCAAACGAGCACAACGTACTAACCGGACACCTTTGGCCATTTCTTCGAATCCGGTAATCGCAAGAGAGGGACCAGTATCAACCGCCGGCGACACAAAACTTTCCGCCGACTCCTATCCCGCCGCCGATTACATTGTGCGGCCACGAACCTAACGACGGTTTTACCGATGCCTTGCCCCACATCTTCGCCCAAAGTCGCCGTCCTGGCTGCCCCCCTCCGAGGCCTGTGCGGCGCGCTAATCGCCTTGCTGGTGGCGGCTTTTCCGGCAAGGGCGCAGTGGCGGCTCGAGGCCTGGTTCGGCGACGCGATCAGCCTGCCGACCGGCATCCGGTTCTCGCAGGTCGACCGGCCAGTGATCAGCGCCACGGGGCGCTGGTCCACCGAACCGTTCCGGCCAACGTGGTATTACGCAGGGCGTATTGCGAAATGGTCGGGCGAAGCGGCGTGGGGTTTCGAGTACATCCATCACAAGATCTACATGGATAATCCGCCGCTCGGAGTGCAGTATTTTCGCGTCACCAACGGGGTCAACTTCTTCCTCGCCGAGCGGCTCTGGCGGCGGCACGGGTGGGAATTCGGTGGCGGCGCTGGGCCGGTCCTGGCGGTACCGGTGAGCTCGGTGCGAGGCATCGTGTACGACAATGCTGATGGCATCTTCCATTCGCAGTACGAGTTGTCCGGCGCCGGCATCCAGGCGAACGTGGCCCGGCGTCTCAAGCTCCTTCCCTGGGTTTACGGATCGCTCTCACTGAAGGCCACGGCAGCCTACCTCCATGTCCATCTCGGCGATGGCCACGCGGTCACGATGAATTACGCTCTTCACGCCGAATACGGGATCTCGCTGCAGAGCCATCGGTAGGCAGCCTTGCGCAGCGGCTCGCTCATGCATATTTATGCATTATGCAGAAACGGGTAATCGCGCTCGCCTTCTCCGGTGGTCTGGACACTTCCTACTGCGTTCCGCGTCTCCAGGAACGCGGTTTTGCCGTGCACACTGTCTTTGTCAATACCGGCGGCGCGTCGGCTGGGCAGCGTGCGGCGATTCGGGCGCAGGCCATGGCGGTTGGGGCGCTCGAGCATCACGAAGTCGACGCGCGGGCCGCAGTCTTCGACCGTTTCGTCCGGGTGCTGATCCAGGCCAATGTGCTTCGGGGAGAGGTGTACCCGCTTTCGGTGGCTGCCGAGCGGACTCAGCAGGCGATGTCGGTGGTGGAGGTCGCCCACGCGATCGGCGCGGTAGCCGTCGCGCACGGATCCACCGGTGCGGGCAATGACCAAGTACGATTCGACATTGCGTTCCGGGTCCTCGCGCCCGGACTCGAGATTGTCACGCCCATACGGGAGGAATCGCTCTCCCGCGAGCAGTCCATCGCGTATCTCGTGGCCCGCGGGCTGCCGGTGCCGCCCAAGTCGGGCGCGTTCTCGATCAATCGAGGTCTCTGGGGCACCACCTGGGGTGGCGGCTGGACCCACGACACCTGGGCCCCGCCGCCGCCCGAGTTGCTGGACCCGCCAACCGACGTACCGGCTCCGGTGGATCTGATCGTGACGTGGACGAAAGGCATTCCGACGGCGTTGGATGGCAGGGACCTCGCGGGGCACGACCTGATCGACCAGCTGGCCGAGCGGGCGGCGGCGTACGGAATCGGCCACGGGATCCACGTGGGGGAGACGGCGCTCGGGATCAAGGGCCGCATCGGTTTCGAGGCGGGCGCGGCGCTGATGCTCATCGCCGCGCACCGCGAACTCGAAAAGCTGGTGCTCACGAAGTGGCAGGCGTTCTGGAAGGATCAGCTTGGCCGCTTCTACGGCGACCGGCTGCACGAAGGCCATTACTTCGATCCGTCGCTGCGCGACATCGAAGCGATGGTGGACTCCTCGCAGCGCCACGTTACCGGCGATACCCGCCTGCGGCTCGGAGCTGGGCGGTTCAGCGTCACCGGTTCGCGCTCGCCGTTCTCGATGATGGACACGGCGGTGGCGACCTATGGCGAAGAGAACCGGCTCTGGAGCGGCGAGGAGTCGAAGGCCTTCGCGCGGGTCGGGGCGATTCCGGAGCTGCTGGCGATGCGCGCGGCGGCGCGGGGCGCGGAACTCGATCACCACGGTGGCCGCTGATGGTGCTCACGACTCGCGTGCGCCTCGACCGGATCGCGTCCTCGACGCGGAACGCCGCGCTTTCGACCGAAGTCATTCTCGGCGACCAGATCGTGGCACAGGAAGGCTACGTCCTGGCGGTGCGCATCCTCACTGACAAGGGCACCTATAACCAGGTCGAGGATCTGAGTGGCCGCATGGTTTCGCTT
>JBEPVV010000084.1:0-6847 GCA_041690795.1 Gemmatimonadota bacterium
GATGAAGTTCACCGGTGCCGCCTGGGTGGCCCGCGCGCCGCGTCCGATCGCGACCCTCTCCGGACCCATTGCCGAACCCAATGGTGCGGTCGTGGTCGGCAGCGTGTCGACCCAGGACTCCACGTCGGCCGGCTACTCGTCGCCACCGGGAATCGGCAATGTGCCGGCGTCGATCACCGTGTCGCAGTCGAGCACCTCGCAGCAGATCAACGAGAAGTCGCTCCGCATCCAGGCCTTCGACCTGCAGCCGGGGCAGCGGGCCGAGGGCTACACGCGGCTGCCCTCTGGGTCGCAGAACCTGCTGGCGTACCGGCAGCTGCGCGTCTGGACCCGCGGGGCGCCGGGGAGCGAAGGATGGAACGACAATCGCTTGCAGGCCTACGTGAAGGTCGGCAGCGACGCGTTCAACTTCTACCTCTATCGCGCACCGGCGCGCACCACCACGTGGGATCCCGAGATGGTGATCGACCTGCAGGTGTGGCAGGACCTGCGGGCCCAGATCGAGGATCAGCGATTGCACGGCAATGCGCCCGGCGGAGCGGCGGCGTGCGGCGGCGACCCGACGGCGTACGTCGCCTGCGAAGGCAACTACCTGGTGCAGGTGCGCGATCCGCTCGTCAACCCACCGAATCTTGCGGCAGTGCAGGAGCTCGCGGCCGGCGTCTTCTACGCCGGGACAGGCACGCCGATTCCGCACACCGAGCTCTGGGTCGACGACATTCGCGTCGGACAGCCGGTTGCGACCGCGGGTTACGCCGGCACCCTCAACGCGCGACTGATCGCATCCGACGTGGCAACGCTCGACGTGGCCAGCGTGGTGCAGACGAGCCAGTTCCACCTGATGGGGCAGTCGCAGACCTACCAGAACATCGCCACGGTTGCATCGGCAGGTACGGTGCATCTCGAAAAATTTCTCTCACCGCGACTCGGCCTGTACGTGCCGGTGACGGTGAGCACCAGCTGGGGCTGGGTCAATCCCGAGCTGCTGAGCGGCACCGACGTGCAGGCTGGCGGATTGACTGGCCTGCGTCGCCCGCGCAACGATGCCACCACCTGGTCGCTGAGTGTCGTGCACCCCGCGATCGGCCTCAAGGAACCGCGCCTCAACCGGCTGCTCTTCAACGCGCTGTCGTTTTCAGCATTCGGCTCGACGGCTACCAGCATCACGTCGTTGAGCGAGGCCGAGGCATCCAACTGGTCGACCACCCTGAGCTACAACCTCAACACCCAGCGGCGCGCATACGGGATGCGGCTGCGCGGTCTCACGCGCGGATTGCCGCGGTGGCTGCGCGAGAGCGTGGCGGGGCAGGGGATCGCCAACGCCAGCTTTGCACCATGGCCGACCAACTTCCAGCTCTCCAGTTCGCTGTCGCACAGCATGGGGGAGCTGCAGGCGTTCTCGGTGCCGATCACCGTGCTGGCCGACACGATCCTCAAGCCGGTGACATCGGAACAGTTTCTCTGGCGCAATTCGGCCGGGCTTACCTGGCAGCCGTTCACCATCCTCAACCTGTCGAGCAACTGGGTGAGCACGCGTGACCTGCGCGTCTACGACGACTCGACCACCCTGGGCCGGGTAGTGAATGCGTCGCACCAGTCGCTCTTTGGCACCGACGTCGGCGTCGAGCGCGATCGCAACCTCACCAACCAGATCTCGATCGCGCCGAGGATCAGCAGCTGGCTCTCGCCGTCATTTGCGCTGGGCACCAACTTCGTGCTTTCGCGCTCGCTGACCACGCGCAATCCGGTGCGCATCGATGGCGACACGGCAGGCGCGTATATCCTGCCGCAGACGCTCAACAATTCGCGCTACGTCGAGTATCGCGTCGCGCTCGATCCACACCTGCTGACGATGCGGATCTTTGGTGACTCCAGTCACCTGGCGAAGGCGCTGGTGCGTTTCCGACCGATCTCGTTTCTGCAACGTCACACGCTCGAGTCGACCTTCGACCTTGCAACCTTCAACCCGGGGCTCGACTACCAGCTCGCGCTGGGCGGACTCGACGGGTTCCTCAACCGGGGCGGCCAGGACGCGATTGGCGGCGCCAGCGCGTATAACACCAGTGTCACCGCGTCGATCGACCTGCCCGCCGGGTTCAGCGCGCAGGCAGCGTACAGCGCTACCTCGTCCGATCGCTACCAGCACCGGCTCACCAGCAACTCGCCAAGCGACCTGATCGTTGACCGCTTCCTGCGCACCACCGGCACCACCAGGAGCTGGCCGTCGGGACGCTTTCACTGGCAGGGCCTCTTTGCCAACGGGCCGGTGACCCAGCTGATTCTGGGCTCCACGCTTCAGCGCGACGTGGCCACATCATTCTCGCCGTTCAACGACGGCACCTCGACGCTGGCGTCGTCGGAGACGCAGCGCTTCTCGCCCGACTTCACCGTCGCCTTCCGCAACGGTATCACGGTGACGGTGTCGGGCGAGGTCGATCACAGCAACGCGGCCGCGAGCGGCAACCTGAGCCAGACGAAATCACTCAACCTCACCCAGGTCGCGTCGTGGAATGTGCGGATGCCGCGCTTCCTGTCGGCGACCCGCCGCACGCTGCAGACCAGCATTTCGGTGAGCGAAAATACCAACTCGTCGTGCATCCAGCGCACCTCCGATACCCTCTGCGTGCCGTATTACGACCTGCGCCGGCTCGACGCGCGCGCAGCCCTGACGGCGCAACTGCAGCGGGGCATCACGACCGGGATACAATTCGGTTACGTACACAACGACGTGCGCAGCCTCGGCTCGCTGTCGTCGACCATCAACATCGGCGTGGTGCTCACGGTACCACTCGCCGGACTGGGGATGTAGATGCAGAAACGATACGGCGCGCTGGCGCTCATGATGATCCTGGCCGATTGCGGTGCCGCCGGTGGTCCGCCAGCCAAGGAGTTCAACGGTGCGCAGGCGCTCGCCTACATCTCGACTCAGGTGGCATTCGGTCCGCGGGTGCCGGGGATGCCGGGTCACGCGGCCATGGCGCACTGGCTCGATTCGATGTCACGCACACGCGCCGACTCGGTGACGGTGCAGACCTGGTGGCATCACGCCAGGAGCGGCGATTCGCTGCGGATGATCAACGTGCTGGCGCAATTCAACGTCAAGGCGACGCAGCGGGTCCTCTACATCGCCCACTGGGACACCCGGCCGCGCAGCGAGCGCGACGCCAAGGACAAGAACAGTCCGATCCCGGGCGCCGACGATGGCGGGTCGGGCGTCGCGGTGCTCCTGGGTGTAGCCGACGCGCTCAAGAAGCTGGCACCGACGGTTGGTGTCGACCTGCTCTTCGTCGATGGTGAGGACTACGGCGAGTTCGGTCCGCCGCGCGTCGACGTGCTGGTGGGCGCCGAGTACTACGCCAAGCATCCACTGGTGAGCGGGATGCCGATTTTCGCGGTGCTCTGGGACATGGTGGGTCACAAGGACGTGCAGCTGCCGGTCGAGTCGAATTCGCAGGTCGCCGCATCGGACGTGGTCGATCGCGTCTGGGGTACTGCCGAGCGGATGGGTTACGGCCACGTCTTCAAGCGCGAGACGATCGGCGGAATCACCGACGATCACATCCCGCTGATCGACGCCGGAATGCGGGTGATCGACATCATCGACCTCAATTACCCGTACTGGCACACGCTGCAGGACACCCCCGACAAGGAATCGGCCCAGAGCCTCGAGGCGGTCGGCAACGTCGCCGTTGCCGTGATCCGCGGTGCGTTGAAATAGTCCTCGGGGCGCCGTCATCCGCGGCGATCGTTCGCGGATGATGACCAACCTTTCCCGGCGCGAACGACGCGCCCTCGCGATCCTCCTCGGGCTCGGTGTGGCAGGCCACCTGCTCCGGGCCGCGGCATCGGCTCCCGCCGCTCTGCCCGCCGCCGTCCAGATCTTCTCCCCTGATTCCGACGGCAATCCGCTCTCGCACCTCGACTCGATCCGCCGCCAGGCGCGCCCGTTGGGCGCCACCGAACGGATCGACGTCGACCACGCGTCGGCCGAGGAGCTGGCACGCCTCCCCGGGGTCGGTCCGGCGTTGGCCAAGCGGATCGTGGCGGATCGCGAGAGCCACGGCCTATTCGGCGGCACCGCCGGGCTCAGGCGGGTGCGCGGTTTCGGCCCGGCAACCCTCACTCGGCTGGCGCCGCACCTCAGCTTCAGCGGCACCGCAGCCGAAACTGAAGGGACACCGTCGACGGGCCCGATCGACCTGAATACCGCGACTGTGGCGGTTCTGGTCGGTCTTCCCGGGATCGGTCCAGCCCGGGCCCGTGCCATCGTGGCATTTCGCGACAGCCTCGGCCCATTTCGCCAAGTCGAAGACCTTCAGCGGGTTCCGGGGATCCGGGCCTCGTTGATCCGGCAGCTCGTTGACCGTCTGGTGGTGCACTGAACATCGGGCGAAAACGGGGGCCGGCCCGGCAAGGCATCCCCTTTGCACCCATGGGTCGGGATGACTGCACCGCATGCCGTGAACGGAACCCCGCCGACCCAGGTCGAGCATTCCTCTGAACGCCTGGGCGAGCTGCTGCTCGCCCAGGGCCTGATCAGCCGGGATCAGCTGGCGCGCGCGCTCACCGAACACCGCTCCACCAACTTGCGGCTTGGCCTCATCCTGGTCCGCCAAGGCGTCATCGACGAACTGGAGCTGACCAAGATTCTGGCGCGTCAGTACCGGATGCCGGCCGTCGACCTGTCGCGGTTCGAAGTCGATCCCCGGATGCTCAAGCTGATTCCGGGCGATCTGGCGCTCAAGCGCATGGTGCTCCCGCTCAAGCGCGAAGGCCGCACGCTGACCGTGGCCGTCGCCGACCCAACCGACCAGGGACTCCTCGAAGACCTCAAGTTCATTACTCGCTACGACCTCTTTGCGGTGCTCGCCGGCGAGCAGACCCTCCGGGCGCTGATCGAGCGGCACTACGAAAGCAGCGATGAGCAACTCCAGACCATCCTCAAGGAGATGGAAGGGATCGGCGAGGATGTCGAGATCGTCAACGAGGACGAGGACGAGGCGGCCGCGGCGCAGCAGGCGCTGGTCGATGATGCACCGGTCGTCAAGCTCATCAACGGATTGCTCACCGATGCCGTCAAGCGCGGTGCATCGGATATTCATATCGAACCGTTCGAACACGAGATCCGGATCCGCTATCGCGTCGACGGCGTGCTGCAGGAAGTGATGAAGCCGCCGCTCAAGATGAAGGCGGCGCTCACCTCGCGCATCAAGATTCTTTCGCAGCTCAACATCGCCGAACGCCGGGTGCCGCAGGACGGGCGCCTCAAGCTCAAGATGGGCACGCGGGTGATCGACTTCCGCGTGTCGACGCTGCCGGTGCTCTTCGGCGAGAAGATCGTGCTCCGGATTCTCGACAAGGGCAACCTGACCCTCGACCTCACCAAGTTCGGCTTCGAGCCCAAGGCGGAAGCGGCTTTGATGAAGGCCATCCTGAGTCCGTATGGCATGGTGCTGGTCACCGGGCCGACGGGTTCCGGCAAGACGACGACGCTCTATTCAGCATTGCAGCGGATCAACACCGTCGACACCAACATCATGACAGCCGAAGATCCGGTCGAGTACAATCTCCCCGGGATCAACCAGGCGCCAATGCGCGCCGAAATCGGGCTGACCTTCGCGGCGGCGCTGCGCGCCTTCCTGCGGCAGGACCCCAACATCATCATGATCGGCGAAATCCGTGACCTGGAAACGGGCGGCATCGCCATCAAGGCTGCGCTCACCGGCCACCTCGTCCTCTCGACGCTGCACACCAACGATGCGCCGAGCACGGTGATCCGGATGATCGACATGGGCATCGAGGCCTTTAACGTGGCGAGTGCCGTCAACCTCGTCGTGGCGCAGCGGCTGGTGCGGCGGATCTGCAGCACCTGCAAAGCCGCGGTGACCTACACCGACGCCGAGCTCAAGTCGCTGACCGACGATATCGAACCGCTGCGCCAGCTCACGTTCTTCCGTGGCGCGGGGTGCGATCAGTGCGGCGGCACCGGCTACCGCGGACGAGCCGGCCTCTATGAAGTGATGTCGATGACTCCGGCGCTGCGCCGGATGGTGCTCACCGGTGCGTCGAGCGTGGAGTTGCGTGACCAGGCCGTGAGCGAGGGCATGCTCACACTGCGCATGGACGGAATGAGAAAGTTGGCCACTGGGGTCACCACACTCGAGGAAGTAGTCAAGGAGACAAGCGAATGACGCTCAACCTGCGGACACTGCTCGAAGAAATGATCGCGAAGGACGCATCCGACCTTCACCTGACCACCGGCGTGCGTCCCAAGCTGCGGGTCGATGGCGAACTGATCGATGCTGACGGCGATGAAGTGCTGCAGCCCAAGGACACGCTGTCGCTCGCCTACTCGGTGCTGACCGAGGCGCAGAAGAAGCGCTTCGAGCAGGAGGACGAGCTCGACTTCTCGTTCGGCATCCAGAACCTGGCGCGCTTCCGCGGCAACTGCTTCAAGCAGCGCGGATGCGTGTCGATGGTGATCCGGCAGATCCCTTTCCAGATCAAGACCTTCGAGGATCTCGGCCTCCCCCCCGTGGTGGCCAAGTTCGCCGACCGTCCGCGCGGCCTGGTGCTCGTCACCGGTCCCACCGGCTCGGGCAAGTCCACGACGCTGGCCGCGATGATCGACAAGATCAATCGCGAGCGAAAAGGCCACATCATCACCGTCGAAGATCCGATCGAGTTCATTCACAAGCATCAGGGGTGTCTCATCAATCAGCGGGAGGTCGGCACGGACACGAAGTCGTTCGCGGCCGCTCTCAAATACGCTCTTCGGGAAGATCCTGACGTCATCCTCATCGGAGAAATGCGTGATCTGGAGACAATCCAGGCCTGTCTCTTATAC
>JBEPVV010000085.1:0-6846 GCA_041690795.1 Gemmatimonadota bacterium
CTCCTTGCGCGCTCGAGTCATAGGAGAACAGTCCCGCGACAAAATATTTCGACTTCACCGCGACCCAGTCGAACGGACCGCTCATCGTCGTCAGCTGCCGCGGGTTGAGCTTTCCAAAGGGCGTCAGGCTCGTCTTCTCGAACTTGGTGACAATGCCGCTCTGCGTGCTGTTGTCCTGTGGGTTCGTCTCGGTGTTCCGGAAGCCGTTCCCCAGGCCGATCAGCAACGTCCCGCCCGCGGGCCCGAGTCCGGTGACGTGTCCGGTCACACTGATGCGGTAGTCGTCCGGAACGAACGCATACTCAAGTTCGATCTCGTGCGCACCCGAGGTCCCGCGCAGCGTGAGCGTTGCCGGCGCCGTGGTAGCGTTCAGCGAGTCCGCGCTCGCGGTGAAGGTCACCTGATCGAAGCGTACGGTATCACCGGTGCCGATCAGCGTCCCGCCGAGCAGTCCCTCACCGGCGGGCAGCAGCTCCAGTGTGTCGCGATGATCCGCTTCAGCCAGGGAGACGTACGGCAGGATCCGGCTGGAAACGATCTTGCCGCCGCGCGTCGAGATGCTGTAGCGATACAGCTTCGAGTGCACGACGACGGTGTCTTCATGCAGCCCCACCAGCGGCGTGCCGGCCGTCGAGTCGGCGATGGTCAGTGGCGCGGCCGCGGCTGGCGTGACGACGTGCACGCTGTCCGCAGTTGGCGCCGTGATCCCGGGCTTGATCGGCTGACGCTTCATCAGGATGGTCGGCACAAACGCGATCACCATGATCAGCGCAAGGGCAATCAGCAGGCGGCGGTCATTCATCTAGGGCTCACAGGCTCACGGAACAGGGTCATAGCCGCCGGGATTCCACGGATGGCAGCGCGCCACCCGGCGGGCGGCGAGCCAGGTGCCACGTAACGCGCCGTGTTTCCGAATCGCCTCGAGCCCGTACTGCGAACACGACGGGGCGAACCGGCACGACGGCGGCAGGACCGGCGAAATGAAGCGCTGATACCCCCGGATGAGGAGGGCGAGTCCCTGAGCCGGGATCGAGAGCGACGCCACCCGTCACTCGGCGGAGGCTTCGGACCACGCCAGCAGGTCGCTCCGCAGCCCCTGGAACGATGCGGCGTAACCCTCGCGTCGCGTGCGAACCACGACGTCCCACGCGGGCAGCAGCGGTGCCAGCTCGCGACGCCAGAGTTCCTTCAACCGGCGCCGCAGCCGGTTTCGCGCCACGGCCGTTTCCTGATACTTGGGTACGACGAGCCCAAGCCGCGGAACTCCCGCGTCATTCGTCGTCCAGTAGATGTCGAGGTGAGCCCGGCGCGATCGAGTGCCGGTGGTCAGAACCCGGCGGACCTGGGAACCAAGTACCAGTCGGCGCGAGCGCGCAAAGCGCTCGTCGCCGATCAGACGCGGGCGTGCTTGGAGCCGATGGAAACGGTCAGCCGCTTGCGGCCCTTTTTCCGGCGCCGAGACAACACGGCCCGACCCCAGCGGTCGGCCATGCGCAAGCGGAAACCATGCTTGGCAATCCGGCGCTTGTTCCGGGGGCGATAGGTCGGCATCATCGGGACGTACTCCTTCCAGTAGAGCCGGGCAAGCTAGGGTAGAAAGACGCCAAAGGTCAAGGTTTGACTTTTCCACATGCGGGTCGTAGAATCGGCCTCCCTAAAACACGTCGCCTTACCTGCACCCCGAAAACAATCGACACGATGCCGCTGTCCGCCAAAGATCTCTGGAAGCGCGTTCTCGAGGGCGCCAAGCGCGAGATACCTGAGCCGATGATCCAGACTTGGCTGTCCAGTAACGAGGCCATCTCGTTCGAGACCGGCACGCTCGTCGTGACCACCCCCGACGACTTCGCCAAACGCTGGAACGAAGAGAAGTACGGTGCGGCGCTCACGGCTGTCGCTACGGAAGCCGCCGGCGAACCGGTGTCCGTGACCTTTCGTGTCGCGGCCGACCGGCAGAAGCGGCCCCAGATGGATCTCTTCGTGCCCCAGGCCGCCGGAGATCCCGCCGCCATTGCGCCGGTCACCGTCAATCCCAGCGCCCAGCCGCTGAACGAGCGCTACACCTTCAACACCTTCGTCATCGGCAAGTCGAACGAACTGGCGGCCGCCGCCGCGCACGCCGTCGCCGAAGCGCCGGGCAAGCAATACAACCCGTTCTTCATCTACGGCCCCACCGGGCTCGGCAAGACCCACCTCATGCAGGCCATTGCGCACGAGGTCGTCTTTCGCGCTCCGGCAACGCGGGTGCTCTACGTCGGCGCCGAACAATTCATCAACGAAGTGATCGAGGGAATTCACGGGCGTACCATGCCCGACCTCCGCAAGCGCTACCGCAGCGACGTGGATCTCTTCCTGGTCGACGACGTCCACTTCCTCGAGGGCAAGGAAGCAACCCAGGAAGAGTTCTTCCACACCTTCAATGCGCTGTACGAGGCCGGCAAGCAGATCGTCCTGACCTCCGACCGACCGCCCAAGGAAATTCCCGGGCTCGAAGCGCGGCTCGTATCCCGCTTCGAGTGGGGCATGGTTGCCGACGTGAAGCAACCGGACCTCGAGCACCGTATTGCCATCCTGCGCAAGAAGCAGGAGCAGGACCATCTCGAGACCACGATCCCCGACGACGTTCTCCGGTTCATGGCCGAAAACGTCCGCTCGAACGTGCGCGAACTCGAAGGGTGCATCATCAAGTTGCTGCTCTACGCATCGCTACGTCATCGCGAGATCTCGATCGACCTGGCACGCGAAGCGCTGGCCGACAAGATCCGCCCAGGCGAAGATGCCGACGCGCGCTCCCGGACCCTTCCCACGATCGAGAAGGTGCAGGAGGTCGTCGCGCGCCGCTGGGGGGTCACCCCTGAGGGGCTGCGCTCCAAGGCGCGCATCAAGACCCTGACCGTGCCGCGGCAGATCGCAATGTTTCTCGCCCGCGAGCTCCTCCAGATGCAGCTGGTGGAGATCGGGCAGGCGTTCGGCGGACGCGATCACTCAACCGTGATCCACAGCGTCGACAAGGTGCAGACGCAACTGGGTCGCGATCGTCAGTTCCGGGAGCGCGTAGAATCAGCCCGGGCAGAGTTGTTGACAGTGTAGTACACAGTGTGCACCGTGGCATCGTGGAGCGCGTGGGGAGTGCGGATAGCCGTGGGGAAACGGCAGCATCGTCCCCGTGCTCCACGGTGACTCCACGTGAGGAGACGGGATGCAGGGTGATACCCCCGCGGATGTTACGCGGTTAGTACACATCTCCAGCCCCTCTACTACTACTGCTAGAGTATTAATCAGGAAGAATTAGTAGCTTTTATAGCAACCCGGGGATGCCGATGAAGTTCACGATTACGCGCGAGCAGCTGCAGGAGGGGCTCACAGCTGTCGCAGCGGCTGTGCCGACCAAGACCACGCTGCCCGTGCTCGCCAATATCCTTCTCGAAGCCACCAAGGACGGGTTGCGGCTCTCCGGCACCGATCTTGACATCGCCGTCGGCACTACCGTGCCGGCAGCCGTCGATCAGGAAGGCGCCATCACGCTTCCTGCGCGCAAGCTGGTCGAACTCGTCCGCGAGCTCCCGAGCGCAGGTATTCGCATCACCACCCAAGGCGAGCAGCGCGTCACCATCGAGTGCGGCCGCTCCAAGTTCAAGCTGCTCGGCCTCCCCCGTGAAGAGTTCCCGAGTTTTCCGCAGGTCGCGTTCGACGGCACGTCCAAGACCACCGCGCGCGAGCTGCAAAAGCTCATCGCGCACGTGGCGTTCGCCGCCAGCACCGAAGAGAGTCGCCCGGTGCTCAACGGCGTGCTCTGGCAGTTGCTTCCCGACCGGATGCGAATGGTCGCGACCAACGGGCACCGCCTGGCCAAGATGGAAATCCCGATGCAAAGCACCGTCGCGCAGCAGGCCGAACTGATTGTCCCGCCCAAGGCGCTCGAACAGTTCCGCAAGCTCTTCGGTCCCGACGACGAGATCGAAATCGGACGCTCGGACAATCACCTAGGCTTCCGATCGGCGTCGACCCAGGTCTTCACGCGATTGATCGAGGGCCCGTACCCGAATTACGAACAGGTCATTCCGCGCGAGAACGACAAGGTTGCCACCGCCGAAAAGGCGTCGGTGATGTCGGCGTTGCGTCGGATGAGCATCGTCGCCAGCGACCAGACGCATCGCATCCGCATGTCGTTCGGAGATGGCTCCTGCCGGCTCTCGGTGACCACCCCCGACCTCGGAGAGGCCCAGGAGGAGATCACGGTCGCCTACGAGGGCGAACCGCTGGATATCGGCTTCAATGCCAATTACCTGCTCGAGGTCCTCAAGTACATGCCCACCGACGAAGTGCGCATGACCTTCAAGGCACCGGAGCGGGCAGCAACCGTCGAACCGGTTGGCTGGGATGATCCCGCGGCGTACCTGACGTTGGTGATGCCGCTGCGACTGCTCGACTGACACCGGATCGATCGTCAACCGCTCCGCGGGGAATGCCATCCTGGCCGGAGCCCCACTGACGGCGCGCTTCGTTCACTTCAACAGAGATCTTCCCGTGCTGCGTAACGCCCTCGTTGTTTCGCTGATCCTCCTCTCCGCGCAGGGAATCGCAGCGCAGTCCCCGTCAACATCGAAGGCGCGGCCTGCTGTCAGGCCGGTCAAGGCTGTCTGGCCCGACGAGGAAGGTCCGCTCAAGTGGGCGCCGCGCCCCACATCCGCTGCCATCAGCCCCGATGATCTTCGCACCCGTCTCTATCAGCTGGCCGACGACTCGATGATGGGCCGGCGCATCGGCGAGCTGGGCAACTACAAGGGTACGACCTACATCGCGCGCGAATTCAAGCGCATGGGCCTCAAGCCCGGCGGCGACAACGGCACCTGGTTTCAGGAACTGCCCTTCGGCCCGCTCGGCTTTGACTCGCTGACCTCGCATGTCGCAGTTGGCAGTTCGGCGCTCGTTGCAAAGCGTGATTGGGTGCCCGTGGCGCCCACCGCGACCAACGGAATTCGCGCGGATGTCGACCTTCATGGCGTTCCAACTGTGTTCGGCGGACGCTGGGGCGACACGTCGGTCGCGCTCGACCCGACGAAATTCACCGGCAGGATCGCGGTGTTCGTGGTGCCCGCTACCGCCGCAATCACACGTGCGCAACGCGACAACAGCGGCGACAAGTGCGACCCCAACGCCGGTTTCCCCAATCAGCGCGGCGCTTCCGACGCGCTCGACGCGGCTGCTGCGGCGCAGGCAAGCCGTGGCGCGGCGCCGGCGGCGCGTGGCAGCGGCGGACGCGGCAATGCGCCGGCGGGTCCCGGCAGCGACTTGCGGGCCGTCACGGCGGGCGCGGTCGGAATCATCCTGGTGCAGGATTCCCTGCCGACCGCGGCAGCAACTGCGACGTTCAATGGCCGGATGATGATGCAGCCGACCGTCGCGGTCCCCGGTGCGTCCGGAGTCGCCGTGATGGCGATGGCCAATGCTGCCGCATCGAAGATCTTCGCGCGGTCGCTCGATGGTCTGGCCGTGGCAACGCCGGGCGCGCCGCTCTCGGCCACCTGGAGCTACCAATGGCGGATGTCGAAGACGCCGGGGCGCAACGTGATCGCGATCCTCCCCGGATCGGATCCGGCACTCGCCGGCGAATACGTGCTGCTCAGTGCGCACAACGACCATGTTGGCACCATCGCCGTCGCCGTCGACCACGATTCGCTGCGCGCCTACAATCGCATCATGCGGCCGCAGGGCGCAAACGATCAGCCGGTGTGTCCGCCATCGGCGCTGCAGCAGCACCTGATCGATTCGATGATCGCCCACGCGCGAAGCATCCGTCCGCCACGTCGCGATTCGATCATGAACGGCGCCGAGGACGACGGCTCGGGGACCGTGGTCATGATGGAAGTGGCCGAGAAGTTCGCGAGCGAGAAGGTCGCGCCGAAGCGTTCGCTGATCTTCGTTTCGCACACCGGCGAGGAAGCCGGCTTGCTTGGCTCCGCGTGGTTCACCGCCCATCCAACCATTCCGCTCGACTCGGTCGTGGCGGCAAACAATATGGACATGGAATCACGGGGTCGCGTGACCGATGTGAAGTTCGGCGGACCCAATTCGATCCAGAGCCTCGGCTCGCGCCGCCTGTCGCGCGCGTTCGGCGATATTGTCGATTCGGTCAACGCCCGGTCGCCTGAACCGATGGTGATCGACAAGACGTGGGACGTGTTTGCCAACCCGCTCAATCGATTCTGCCGCAGCGACCAGGTCAGCTACGTGCACCACAATGTCCCGGTCACCTACTACTCGACGGGCTACTACGAGGATTACCACCAGGCGACCGATGAGCCCCAGTACATCGACTTCAACAAGGGCGCCCGGATCGCGAACTTCATGCACGGCATCATGACGGCCATTGCCAACCGGCACGACAAGCCGTTCGTGGATGGGCCGGATACGAATTATCCGGCGTGCAGGTAGTGGACGGCTGTGACCGCCATTCGCCATGCGGCCCGTCGGAACGCCCGCTGCGTTACCCGCGCAGGCCGTGTGCCGAATACGACCGCATGGCGAATGGCGCACGGCGCATGAGACAGGCACCCCGCCCTCTCGCCTAGTTGGTACTATCAATCGGTACCACCGGCTGCTGCCCGGTCAGCCGCTGCAGGATGAGGTTCCGGCGCCAGATCATCCGTGATTGACGGTAGTATGGATTACTACTACGCGGAAATGGCAACAGCCCAGCGATCGTAGCCGACTGCAGTGCTGACATCGCCCGTGCGGACACCCGGAAGTACTTCTCGCTCGCGGCCTCGACCCCCCAGATCTCATCGCCCGTTTCCACCGTATTGAGATAGAGCTCGAGGATCCGGCCCTTCGGTAGCCATAGCT
>JBEPVV010000086.1:0-6813 GCA_041690795.1 Gemmatimonadota bacterium
CTATGAAAAAGCGCTCGCTGCGCACGACAACGGGGTGCCGATGTACGCGGCGGTCAGACCACCGCGACCGTTGTAAAAAAGGGGACCCGAGGGTCCCCTTTCTGCATTCCGCTCAACAGCCGGTGCGCTGGTCACTCGGCGAGCAACTCGATGCGCGCCATTTCCGCGCCATCGCCGGGACGGTGTCCCAGCTTCAGGATCCGGATGTAGCCACCAGGGCGCGCGGCAAAGCGCGGGCCGATGGTCTTGAAGAGCTTGGTCAGCACTTCGCGATCAGGAATTTTCTGCTCGACTTGGCGAATGGCGTGGAGATCGCCGCGGCGCGCCAGCGTCACCAGCTTTTCAGCGTAGGGCCGCAGCTCCTTCGCCTTGGCGACGGTGGTGTTGATCCCTTCGTACTTGAACAATGACGCGGCCATGTTGCGCAGCAGAGCTCGCTTGTGGCTTGCAGTGCGCGAAAGCTGGCGTCCCTTGGCGCGGTGGCGCATCGCTTAAGCGTCCTCGGCCTGGGTCACTGGCAGGACCGGCGCCGTGCCTTGATCGGTGATCCGGAGATCGTTGCCGTTCTCCTCGAACTGCATCTCGAAGTTGAGCTCTTCGCCCTGCAACAGGTCGGCGATTTCCTGGAGTGCCTTGTCGCCGATGTTCTTCACTTCCTTGAGGTCCTTGACCGAGAACTCGACCAGGTCCTTGAGGGACCGGATGTTGGAGTTCTTCAGCGAGTTCACCGTTCGAACGGTCAAGCCGAGATCGTCGATCGCGCGTCCGAGCCGGCCGGCGAGGCCGGTGGGCGGGGCGGCCGGATCGTTCGATGGCGGCGAATACGCGGGGGTCTTGCCAAACTCGACGAAGTAGCGGAAGTGCTCCTGGGCGAGCGCTGCGGCATAGGCGATCGCGTCTTCGGGCGTCACGGTGCCGTTGGTCTCGACCGACACGGCGAGCCGGTCGTAGTCGGTGCGCTGGCCAACGCGGGTTTCGGCGACGGTGAAGTTGGCGCGGCGGACCGGATTGTAGATCGCGTCGATGCGCACGAGGTCAACCGGATACGAGCGGTCGGTCGGATGCATCTCCGATTCGACGTAACCGCGCCCCTTGTTGACGTACAGTTCGCAGTTGATCTCGCGGTCTTCCTGGACCGTGAACAGCAGGTGATCGGGATTGACCACGCGGCCCTGCCCCGAATCCTGGATGTCGCGGGCGTACACCGGGCCAGGCCCGTGCTTGACCACGCGCATGATCGCTTCGTCAACGCCGTCATCGAGCACGAGCGTCAGCGTCTTGAGGCGCTGTACGATCTGGTGCACGTCCTCGAGCACGCCCTGCACCGTCTGATGCTCGTGCACGACGCCGTCGAGGCGGAAGCCCCAGACCGCACTGCCCGGCAGCGACGACAGCAGCAGCCGGCGCAACGAATTGCCGAGCGTGTAGCCGAAGCCTCGCTCGAGCGGCTGCAGACGGAACTCTGCAATGTTGGGATTGTCTTCCCGCTTCGTCATTTCGACGACCTGCGGGCGGACCAGTCCGGTCAGATCAATAGCCATCAGCCCGTATCCTTCGGTTACTTCGAGTAAAGCTCGACGATGAGTTGTTCCTGCGCGTTGACCGGAATGGCGTCACGCGTCGGGAACTCGAGCAAGCGGCCGGCGGCCTTGTCGCCATCGATCGAGAGCCACGAAACCGCGGCGCCGCGCGATGCCAGTTCCTGCGCCAGCTTGACGCTGAGCTGCTCGCGATCCTTGGGCCGCACGCGCACTTCGTGGCCGGGAATCACATGGAAGCTGGGGATGTCGACCTTGCGGCCGTTGACCTCGACGTGCCCATGACCCACCAGCTGCCGAGCCGCACGGCGCGACGAGGCGAATCCGAGGCGATAGACGATGTTGTCGAGCCGTGTTTCGAGCGCGATCAGCAGGTTGGTGCCCTTGACACCGAGCATCCGCGACGCGCTGACATAGGTGTTCCGGAACTGCTTTTCGGTGAGGCCATACATGCGCTTCACCTTCTGTTTCTCACGCAGCTGCTTGGCGTACTCCGACATCTTGCGACCACGACCAGCGGCCTGGCCGTGCTGGCCCGGCGGATACTGACGACGCTCGACGGCGCACTTCTCGGTCAGGCATCGCGAGCCCTTGAGGAACAGCTTGGTGCCTTCGCGACGGCAGAGACGGCATTGAGGACCACTGTAACGCGCCATGAATCAGACCCGCCGCTTCTTCGGGGGACGGCACCCGTTGTGTGGAATCGGAGTGACGTCGCGAATCGACGCCACCTTGAGCCCGACCGAGGCGAGGGCCTGAATCGCCGACTCGCGCCCGCTGCCCGGCCCCTGCACCCGCACGTGGACCTTGCGCATGCCGAGGTTGAGCGCTTCGCGGGCGCAGTTCTCGCCAGCGACGGTGGCCGCAAACGGAGTGGACTTCTTAGACCCCTTGAACCCGGCCTTGCCGGCGGTGCCCCACGACACCGTGTTGCCACGCATGTCGGTGATGGTGATCAGCACGTTGTTGAAGGTCGCCGAGATATGCACGACGCCCTCGGATTCGACCAGCTTCTTGGAGCGCTTGGCGCTCGGCTTGACTGCGGTTGCGGGTGCGGTCATGGCTTACTTCTTTGCCACCTTTTTCTTGCCGGCGATGGCCCGACGCGGGCCCTTCTTTGTCCGGGCGTTGGTATGCGTGCGCTGACCGCGCACCGGAAGATTGCGGCGATGACGAATGCCGCGGTAGCTGCCGATGTCCATCAGCCGCTTGATATTCATGGCGACCTCGGTGCGCAGCGCGCCCTCGGTCTTGGCCGTGCGCTCGATGATCTGGCGCAGGCGTCCCACTTCCGCATCGGACAGGTCACGCACACGGACGTCTGGGTTGATGCCGGTTTCGGCGAGCAGCTTGCGGCTGGTCACGCGGCCGATGCCGAAGATGTAGGTCAGGCCGATTTCGACGCGCTTCTCGCGCGGCAGATCTACTCCAGCGATACGTGCCATGTCAGCCCTGCCGCTGCTTGTGCTTGGCGGTCCGGCTGCAGATCACGCGCACGACACCGCGGCGCTTGACGACGCGACAACTCTCGCAGATTGGCTTGACGCTCGAACGAACCTTCACGTGAACTTCTCCGGAACCCGGGTTTGCGGGACAGCAAGGCAAGATAGAGGAGGATTGCGGAGGGCGCAACTGCGGCACCAGCAGCAGGATACGGGGTCCGGCGCGGTTCCCTACGCCCCCCGGCTCAGGCCCCGGATTTCCTGCCAGACCGCCGCCGGATCAGCTGCCTCGGTGATCGGGCGCCCGACGACGAGATGGGTAGCGCCAGCGGCCACCGCCGCATCCGGGGTTGCCGTCCGGCGCTGGTCGCCCGCTGGGTCAGCCGGCCGGCGGATGCCCGGAACGACGATGCGGCGATCGCCGACCACCGGCTTGACCAGCGCGACCTCGGCCGGGGAACAGACAACGCCATCCGCTCCAGCCCCGATGGCCATTGCAGCCAGCCGGACGACCTCATCGGCCACTACCGCCGCGTCTCGCCCCGTCACTGCGGCATAGCTGCCGGCGTCGTGCGAAGTGAGCACCGTTACGGCGACGACCCTGGTGCGTCCCGCAGCTGCGTCCACGGCGGCCTGCACCATTTCTGCACCGCCGAGCGCATGGACAGTCACCATCTCGACGCCGAGTTCGGCGGCGGCGCGCACCGCTCCGGCGACGGTGTTGGGGATGTCATGCCACTTGAGGTCGAGAAAAACCGGATGGCCACTGGCGACGAGCCCGCGCACGAATCCCACACCGGCGCGCGTCATCATGATCGATCCGACCTTGACCGCACATCCGTCCGGGAGGAGGTCGAGGAGAGCCACGGCGGCGGGTGCATCGGCATGATCCAGCGCCACGATCAACTCAGCCACGGACACGCTCCAGTTCGGCAACGAGACGCTCGGGAAGCCGGGGATCGGCGAGCGCAGCGGTCCCGATCGCCACCAGTGCCGCGCCGGCGCGAAGATAATCCGCCACGTCGTCGACGTTCGATGCGCCCCCTGAAGCGAGGATCGGAAATCCAGGAAGCGCGGCCGCAGTCCGCTGCACGGCCAGGAGCGACACCGGTCGCAGCGCGGGGCCGCTGACGCCGCCAAAGCCGTTGCCGAGGCGGGGCTGGTTTCCGCTGAAGAGTGCACCCGGCATGGTATTGGTCAGCGACACACCGTCGGCACCGGCGTTGCGCGCCGCCGAGACCATGATCGGAATGTTCGGCAGCGCCGGCGACAGCTTCGCGAAGATCGGCTTGCGGGTGACGCCGCGACAGCGCGTGAGCACGGCGTCAATCGATGCTGCGTCGGCTCCGAATTCCACTCCACCGGCGCTGGTGTTGGGGCACGAGAGGTTGATCTCGTCACCGGCGTGACCGGGCAGATCGTCAAGACGTTCGATCACCGCCGCGTATTCGTCGATTTGAAACCCGATGACGTTCACCAGAACGGGGAGGGATGGACGATTTGCCGCGAGCCACGCCAACTCCTGAGCGCGGACGTGATCGGCGCCCGGGTTGGCGAGCCCGACCGAATTGAGCATGCCGCCATGAAATTCGGCGACGCGGGGCGCGCGGTTGCCGGTGCGAGGCCGCAGCGACACCGCCTTGGTGATCAGTCCGCCGATGGCATCGAGATCGATGACGCCGACCAGTTCCCGTCCGAAGCCGGCGGTGCCGGATGCAAGCAGGATCGGATTGCGGAAGGCGATGCCACTGACGTGCACCACGGGTGACATCAAAGATCGGGCGCGCGGCGAGCGACCGGCGTGTTGATCCAGAGGTGATGAATGAAGCGACCGAGCGAGTCCTCGAGCTGGGCAACGCGGACCTGTGCGGCCACGCTACCGTTGGCCGCGCGGACGAAGGGATTGTCGGCGCGCTGATGCAGTCGCGCCAGCAACGCGTCACTTGAATCGGGAAGGAGCGCGGCGCGCGCGAGCAGCGCCTTGGCGACATAGGGTGATGCGGGCCAGTCGCGTTCGATCCGCGCGAAGAGCGACGCGCCGAGCAACGGCGCTTCGAGTGAATCCCGCGCGAACTCCGCCAGGGCGAAGGCGACCAGGTCGCCCTGGGGCGCGCCGGCGCGGAGAGAATCACTGTGGCCGAGCAGCTGCCGGGCGAAGCGTTGCAAGTCAGTGACGTGGATGGCTGCGAAACTTCCTTCGGGCATCGGTTGACGGGTGGTTGCATCGAGAACGCGACGAAGCTCGGCCGTCGTGGCCGCGCCACTCAATCGCAACTGCAGCTGCAGCATTCGTCCTTCGGTGACCGACGGGCCGCCGGGACGCCGCACCAGAATAGCCAATCGGCTCTCGGTGGCGGTGCGATCGAAGTCCATGGCGCCGCGCGCGGCCGACAACCACCATCCCGACTGGGTCTCCGCCGACGGCGGCGGCATCCGCATCAGGCGCTCCAGCAACGAGTCGGTGGCAGCGGTGTTCGAACGCGCGAAGGGCTCAAGGTACCGGCTCCACCGGATCGTGGTGTCGCCCGACGCGAGCACTGGAGTCAGCTCGGCAAGTGCATCCTGATCGCGACCAAGTTCGGCGAGCGCAGCGGCGCGATCGAGCCGGACAGGAAGCGTGTCGTCGGAGGGCAGTGCGGCGAGCGCCGCGGTCCAGGAGCCTTGAGACAGCAGCACATGGCCTTCGCGGATACCTGCCACGCGGCGCTGCCCGGCGTCTCCCGTCGCGGCGAGCATCGCGTACACCGCGGCCGCGGTCGGCGCACCGGTCGCCTCCTCGCACTGGCCGAGGTCGAGGAGGAGTTGGGCATGCCACGGCGCAGTGGCGCTGGAGAAGAGGGCGCCCTGCAGCGCGCGCACGGCGTGCGGACAGTCGTTGGTGCGAGCGGCGGCGTGTCCAGCCAGCCAGAGCGCCTCCGCTCCGTGCGCGCCACGGGGCGAGCGCGCGTATGCCGATTCGGCTTTCACCGCGACCTGGCCCCAGAGGGTCTGCGCCTCGCCGGGGCGATGTTCGCGTTCAGCGCGCGTGGCGTCGGCCGCCAGCGTGCGGGCGCGGTACAGTGAATTGGACCAGGCGCAACCGGCGAGGAGCAGCAGGGCCGCAGCCATGCCGCGCTTCACCCTCCGACCGCCGACGTATCCGCCGTTTCCTTGTCATACGCCTGCAGGTAGCGGATGATCGCGCGCGCGATCGCGACGGCCAGGTCCCGCTGGCCGCTTGGCGTGGTCATCAGTTCGGCATCGTCACGGTTGGTGGCATAGCCCATCTCGATCAGCACCGCCGGGTGGCGCGCGGTGCGCAATACGGCGAAGCCGGCCTGCTTGACGCCGTGATCCGGACCGTCGTGCACCTCGCTGAGCAGGCTCTGGATCAACGCGGCCGCGCGCTGCGACTCGCGGAGGTATTCGTTGTTCTCCAGGTCCTTGAACATGAAGGCCAGATCGTTGCGCGGCGCGTCATCGACGTCGGGGCGATCGAACTTGACCGCGCTGTTTTCCATTCGCGCCACGCGCGCGGCATCGGCAGACCGCGCTTCGGAGAGAAAGTATGTCTCGAATCCACGCACCCGCGTGAAGCCGGGGCGTGGCTCGAGGCAACTGAGACGCATGGCCTGGACCGGATCTTCCTCGTCGCGCCGTCGTCGACCGACGCCCGGATCGCGGCCACCGCGGCTCAGTGTCGAGGTTTCGTCTACGCAGCCTCGACGATGGGGGTCACCGGCGTGCGCACCGCGGTGAGCGGTGCGGCCCAGCGCCTTGTCGAGCGCGTGCTGGCCGCCGATCCCGACCTGCCGGTCTGCGTCGGGCTCGGCGTGTCGAACGCCGACCAGGCC
>JBEPVV010000087.1:0-6744 GCA_041690795.1 Gemmatimonadota bacterium
GTGTATAAGAGACAGTGGGTACCGTGGCCATCGACAGATCCTCGAAGAGCACCAGCCGTTGCACCGCACGATCGCGCACCGCACCCAGGTCGAGCGCCTGCAGCGGCTTCACGTCGGCCGATGCCGCCACCGAAATCTTCCGGTGATCGACCTTGAGGCCGAGATGCGCCAGCAACGCCGACTCCACGTTGCGCACCACCTGCTTGGGATTCTGCCCGCCGTGCGCGAGGATGTGGATCTCGCTCACTTCACCCAGCGGCGTGGTCACCACGCGCGCCGAGAGAATGCCTTCGAGCGACGTGAGCAGGTTCTCGGCCCGGCGCACACCCCACGGATCGGCTGCCGGATCCACTGGGGCGCCACCCGGCCGCGAGGCGGATGCGTCAAAGAAATGCGGTGATGCGGTCACGGTTCCCTCGTCAAGTGCATCGTCAGCCTACGCGATGTTGTTCCGGCCAGCGGCCTTCGCCAGGTACAGCGCCCGGTCCGCCTGCTCCAGCAGTGCGCCCTCGTTCGGCAGCGACGGATCGAACTCCGCCACGCCAATGCTCACCGTGATCTGCCCCGACAGAAATCCCATCTTCCGTCCCGCCATCTCGACCCCTTGGCGCACCGCGTCGGCTACGCGAAGAGCGCCGGCTCGATCGGTGCGCGTCAAGAGTGCCACGAATTCATCGCCACCGTAGCGCGCTGCCATGTCGGTCGCGCGGATGTTGTGGCGGATCTCGTCGGCCACCACCCGCAGCACGCTGTTGCCGCGCTCGTGCCCGTAGCGGTCGTTCAGCTCCTTGAGCTTGTCGAGATCGAGAAAGAGCACCGCGAACGAATCGCCGCTGCGCTTGCTCCGCTCCGTCTCGTGTGACAACCGCGACTGCAACGACCGGTAACTCGCCAACCCCGTCAGCGCATCGGTGCTGGCATCGCGCGAGGCATCGTCGGCCCGCTTCGACAACCAGGGCACGCACTGCTTCAGCGATGCCCGGCCCAGTGCCGCGGCCTGCGCGAAGCGATGACACGACGGATAGCCGCACGCCCGGCAATCCCACGGCTTGCCGTTGGGACCGGTGCCGATCGCCTCGAGGATCGCCCGCACCGCCACCGGATCGGCCTGCGTCCGCTTGACCCCCACCGGAAAGACCGCCGTCACCGTCACGTCGCCTGCGGCACCGTCGATCACCGGCGTCCGGCTCCGCGCCGGCTCGTACTGCTGCACCAGCATCCGGCGCCGATAGAGATCCTGCTTCGGCCCGGCGGCCGGATGACCCAGCGCTCCCGGGTGCGACAGCAGGTCGACGAAACCGAGATCGATGTGATCGTGCCCGGCCGCTCGCGCCAGCGCCGGCAAGGTCTCGAGCCCGCGCACCGCCAGCAGCCGCCTGCCCTGGCTCGACCCGCCGACCACCATCTCCAGCGCCAGCCCGCCCGCCACCGAGATATGACGGCGAGTCTCCAGCGGCAGCCGGGAGAAGGTTCGCGGCAACGTTTCAGGCCGCACCTCTCGCAATGCAAAGAGCTGTTCCAGGTCACCGAAGGTCAACATGGCGTCCAGTTCCTTGACGCTTCCCGCCGCGCTGACCCCGGCATATACCACCGGGAGTGATTCACCGTGCAGGCCTCGCAGGAATCGCGCCTCGGCAACGCTTGGCGTCGTCACCGGCGCCAGATAGGGGATCAACTCGGGATAATGGGCGGTAATGGCGGCCACCACGACCGGATCGGTCGACCGGACCAGCGTCCCCCAGTCGGGATCTTCCCACAGCCTGAGGTACTCCTGCGCCACCAGTTCGTCGCCGATGACGCCGCGCGACACCAGGCGAAAACCCGCCTCATAGCAGGCATTCACCAGCTGCTCTGGAGTGGCCGGATGGAAGTGGGCCACCGCCTCCGGCGCCAGGATCAGCGCGCCATTGCCCGCCTCGGCAATCGCCAGCGCCAGGCCGACGGCACCGGTGGCAGAGATGGCGTCGTGCGGGCAGGCGGGGATGCACTCACCACAGCGGATGCAGTTCTCCTCGACGATCTCGACCACGACCGCTTCCGGCGGGAGCGCGATGGCGTCGGTGGGACAGACGCGAACGCACGCCAAGCAGGCGACGCAACGTGACTGGTCGACGGAGAGATGCAAGAGCTTCCAGGGTCTGGGTAAAGGGGCGCGCAAGGCGCGTTGGGAAGTTGCCCTGCCGGGTGAGAAGTGTCAAGAGATTGACACCCCCAACGATTTGGTATTGCTGGACTTAGGCGAGGGACTCGCTCTCTCGATGGCCGCGCCTCGTGACACATTGACCCGACACCTTGGCGGCCGTAACATCATGGGATCCCTCCACCGAAGATTGGCCATGGAAAGCCGCGAGACACTGGTCGACCGATTCCTCCACTTCGCCTGCTGGGATCACCACACCCACGGCAAGGGCGATCACCGCCTGCACGACCATGCCGCCCAGCGACTCCTCGCGCAGCACCCGGAAATCGCCAGCGATTCTCTGGCCACCGCCATCGTCTGCGGCAACCTCGACGCTGTCCGGAAATTGATCGGCGACAGACCAGAATCGGCGCGCGAAGCTACCGGCCCACGCACATGGACGCCGCTGCTCTACTGTTGTTATGCTCGGCTGACCCATCAGCCCACCATCGACAACGCCGTGGCCATCGCCACCCTGCTGCTCGATGCCGGCGCCAATGCCGATGACTTCTACCCCGCCGGCGACGTGCCCTACACCGCACTCGTCGGCACCGCCGGCGAAGGCGAGCAGGATTCGCCGATCCAGCCGCAGGGTCCGGCACTCTTTGCCTTGCTGCTGGCGCGCGGCGCCAAGCCCTTCGATCAGCAGGTGCTCTACAACACCCACTTCAGCGGCGACATGCTCTGGTGGCTCAAGCTGGTGTACGCGAGTACTGCGGCCACGCCGCAGGCGGCGGCGTGGAATGATCCGGCGTGGGCGATGTGGGACATGGGCGGCTACGGCAATGGCTCGCGCTTCATTCTCGATGTGGCCATCGACAAGCACAACGTCGCACTCGCACGCTGGGCACTCGAACACGGCGCTGATGCCGATGCGCCGCCGGCGCGCGACCGCCGCTTCTCGAAGCGCACGCTCTACCAGGATGCGGTGATGACCGAGCAGCTCGAAATCGCCGAGCTGCTCGCCCGGCACGGCTCCGATGTCACACCGGCGGTGCTGACCGAAGCCGAAGCCTTTGCTGGCGCGGTATTGCGACTCGACGCCACCACCGCGCGCGCACTCGCCAACGCGCACGCGTCACTCCTGCAGCGCACCGATGCGATATTCGCCGCGGCGCAACGCAATCGCGCGGACGCCGTCGCACTCCTGCTCGACCTCGGCGTGCCGATCGAGATCGCCGATGCCAACAACACCCGCGCGCTGCATCACGCCGCCGCCAATGACGCTGTCGACGTGGCGAAGCTGCTGATCGAGCGCGGCGCGGAGATCGATCCGCGCGAGACAAACTGGAATGGCTCGCCGATTGGCTGGGCTGCGCACGGCGGCAAGGCCGCGATGATCGACCTGCTGAGCCGCCACAGCTGCGATGTGTGGAACCTCACCATCGGCGGCTATGTCGAGCGACTGCGCCAGGTGCTGGCCGAAGACCCGGCGCGCGCCACGGAGCAGCGCGACGGATACACGCCGCTCTGGTGGCTTCCTGATGATGAACTGAAGGCGCTGGAACTCGCTGAACTGCTGATTGCCAATGGCGCCGACCCAGCTTCGACCAGGAGCGACGGCGGCACCGCAGCAGACTGGGCGCGCGAGCGCGGGATGCTCGACGTGGCGGCGCGGCTCGACCGTCGCAGCTGACGCCATTGATCCTTGGCGGCGCGGTTGCGCTGGACTTCGGCCCCCGCACTAACGATGTTAGTGAAAGCCACTGACACCGCGGGGAGTCGATGCGAAAGAGTTCACTCGGCGAATTTGAACACCAGGTCCTGCTGACCGCACTCCGCCTCGACGGCAACGGCTACGCCGCCGCCATCGTCGTCGAACTCGAGGCCCGCGCCCGGCGCAGCGTGACACCCGCGGCCGTACACATCGCCCTTGCCCGGCTGGATGAATCGGGGCTGGTCCGCTCGCAACTTCGCGAGGACGAGGGCGCGACCGGCCGACGCCTGCGTCGCTACGTGTCCGTCACCCCGCGAGGCCTCTCGCTGCTGCGCACCGAGCGGCAGCGGCTCGTGGCACTCTGGTCGGGCCTCGAGCCACAGCTCGAGGGGGCGTGAGATGACGGCTCCCCAGTTTCCTGCGTCGCAGCCACCGCGCCTGTTGCGTCGCCTGCTTGCCGCCCTGCTCCGTGGGTTCGACCAACAGGCGATTGACACCCTCGACGAACTCTATGCGCACCACGCGCAACGCGACGGAACAGCCGCAGCCCGGCGCTGGTACCTCGGCCAGAGCGTGATATTCCCGCTGCAGCTCCTCTGGCATCGCACCGTGAATGCAGCGCCCACCGGGTACTCGAACGAAGCACGCGCCGCGGCGGATCAGTCGCCACCCATGCGTTCGACCCTGCAGCGTGCACTCGGCGACAGCGCTCGCGGACTGCGTCGCGCGCCGGCGTTTTCCGCACTCGTCATCCTCACCCTGGCGCTCGGCATCGGTGCCAATACTACGATGCTCGCCGTGCTCGACGAGCTGGTACTCCGTCCACCGCGGCACGTCAGTGCGCCCGGCGAACTCTATTCGCCGTCGCTGACGATCCGGCGGTCGGACAAATTCGAGTACACCAACGTTTTCCACTCATACCCGGTATTCAAGGCACTCCAGGCCGACAGCGCGGCGTTCGCCGGCGTCGCGATGTATGCCGACGCCGATCTCTCGCTCGGCACCGGGACCGACGCGCAGCCAGTGCGAGGGATGACGGTCAGTGGCAATTATTTCAAGGTCTTCGGCACCCAGCCGATTGCCGGACGATTTTTTGCGCCGGACGACGATGCGCCACCATCGGGAAATGCGGTGGCGGTGGTGAGCGAGCGCTTCTGGCGCAACACCATGGGCTCAGCACCGGATGTCGTGGGCCGAAAGCTGACGCTCGACAACCTGGTGTACACCGTCATCGGCGTGGCGCCGCCGGGATTCGCCGGGACCCGGACCGATCGCGCCGACGTCTGGCTGCCGGTCAATGCAGCGCGCTCGGGCGAAGGATGGCGCAATGGACTCAACGCCATCTGGCTCCAGGTAGTGACCCGGATGCGGAGCGGCGTATCGCCGGAGCAAGGTGCGGCACTCGCCACGAAGGCGGTGCGCGCGGCCTATCCCCCCGACAACCCGGCCGCCACGAATGCCACCATCGCGCTGCGCTCGATCCTGCCCAGCAGGGCGCCCGAACTGTCGACCGAAGGAAGACTCGCAGTCCTCCTCTCTGCGGTGTCACTTTTCGTGCTGCTCACGGCGTGCGCGAACGTTGCCAACCTCACCCTCGCTCGCAATACGCGTCGTGAAGGTGAGCTGATGGTCAGGATGGTCCTTGGCATCGGACAGCTGAGGCTGGCGCTGACGCTCATTCTCGAGACATTGATCCTTGCCGTCATCGGCGGTTTCCTGGCACTCGCCACGATGCGTCTCGGCGGCCCGGCACTGATTCGACTGATCACTCAGGATCCTGCAGCGACGCTCACGATGGACTGGCGACGCGTGGCGATCGTCTCGGCGGTGGTGCTCGTTGCGGCGTTGGTGACCGGCCTGGTGCCGGCTCTTGGCGCAACACGTCGCGACTTCGGTGCGTCGGTTCGGAGCGCGGGACGCGGCACGACCACGGGAACCCGTGGTGCACGGCGCCTGCTGCTGGCGTTGCAGTGTGCCAGCTGCGTCGCACTCCTCTGCGGCAGCGGGCTCTTTGCCCTGAGCGTGCGGCGCGTCGCCGGCCTGCGTCTGGGCTTCGACTTCACCACCGTCTGGACCGGGCGGGTGAACCTGCCCAACGCCGGACTCGACAGCAGCCGGGTAATAGCGGTGCAGCGCAGCCTGCTGGACCAGGCGCGGCACCTACCCGGGATTACTGCGGCATCGCTTGCGAGTGTCACCCCGATGTCGGGATGGGGATACAGCCAGAGCGTGACACGCCCGGGACACGATTCGCTGGGGCGCTTTCCTGATGGCGGTCCCTACTACACCGCCGTCGCCGACAACTATTTCGCGACGATGGGAACGCGGATCATGCGCGGACGGCCGATCGATGCGACCGACCGGGCGGAGAGCCCGCGCGTGGTGGTGATCAACGAGGCGACGGCCGCGAAATGGTTTCCGGGAGAGGAGGCACTCGGCCAGTGTCTGGTGATTGGCAGGAAGGCTTCGACGTGCACCACGATTGTGGGTATTTCGGAGAACGTGCGGCGACAGGCGCTGGTAGAAACAGGCGGTAGCTCGATGCTGTACCTGCCGATCGAGCAATATCCCAATGATTTCGGCGGCGCCACGCTGGTGGTGCGCGCCCCCGGCCGCCTCAATCCCGCTGCGACGTTGCGGCGGATGCTGCAGGGTGCGGCGCCGAACCTTCCCTACGCGCAGGTGAACTCGCTGCAGAGCACCGTCGATGGCTACACGTCGTCGTGGCGGATGGGAGGTTCAGTGCTAACGGCATTCGGGGCACTGGCGCTGTTGCTCGCGGCGATCGGGATCTACGGCGTGTTCTCATTTGTGGTGGTGCAGCGGCTTCGCGAGATCGGCATCCGCATGGCACTCGGCGCCCGCGGCGGGCGCGTGCTTCGCATGGTGCTCGGCCTGTCTCTTATAC
>JBEPVV010000088.1:0-6710 GCA_041690795.1 Gemmatimonadota bacterium
GGCCGCCACGCTGCGCAAGCGCGAGAAGACGCATTTCAACGGTGTGGCGCTGGCTCGTGGTCTCGACCTGGCGCGCGCCAAGCACTCGGCTGATAGCGCCAAGGCAGGTCCCCCGGGCCTTACGCCGGCTCCGGGCGCGATGAAGCCTGCGCCGGGCCCGGCGCCCGTGGGTGGCGGCGCCCCGGCACCGGCCAAGCCGTGAAGCACTTGTCGCGGGTGCGCGCCGTCGTCGCGGTCGTCATGACCGCGGCACTGCGTCTGCCCGCGCAGGGCGCCGACACCACCGTCATTCCGGTCGATCACATTGCGGCGGTCGTCGGCGGCCACGCCATTCTTGCCAGCGAACTCGCCGAGGAAGTGTACGCGCGGATGAGCGGCGGGCAGGAACGGCTGATCGACCCCGCCAAGGATTCCGCTGGCTACAACAAGGTGCTGCGCCGTTACGTCGACACGCTGGTGGCGTTCGAACTGCTGCACCGCGAAGCGGTAGCCGATACGTCGATCAAGGTGACCGACCAGGAAGTGGCGGACGCGTCCGATCAGCTGATTGAATCGGCGCGGAAGAATTTCAAGACGACGCAGGAATTTCAGGACGAACTGCGGCAGATCGGTTTTGCCAGCGCCGAAGACTGGCGCAAGTCACTGCTGGAAAAGGAGCGGCGAACGCTGACCGTCACGCGTTATCGCGAGCAGCTCAAGTCCGAAAACAAGATCAAGCCGCGGGCGCCCACCGAGAAGGAGCTGCGCGCGTTCTTCGATGCGCACGTCAACGACTTCGGCGAGGTGCCGGCGTCGGTGTCGCTCAAGCAGATCGTGATCTCGCCGCGGGCCAACGATGCGGCGCGCGCCCGCGCCAGGGCGCTGGCCGATTCCCTGGTGATCGAGCTCCGCAAGGGTGCCGACTTCGCGACCCTGGCACGCCGCTTCTCGATGGACGCAGGGACCAAGGACGACGGTGGCGACCTCAAGTGGTTTCGCCGCGGCGTGATGGTGCGCGAGTTCGAGGACGCGGCCTTTGCGCTCAAGGTGGGCCAGATCTCGGAGCCAGTCGAAAGCCCCTTCGGTTTTCATATCATCCAGGTGCAGCGCGTGTCGCCTGGTGAGCTGCAGGCTCGTCACATCCTGATCATTCCCGACATCGATTCGGTGGCGGCGAATGCCGCGCACGCGAAGGCGGTCGAAGTGGCGACGGCACTGCAGCATGGCGCGTCGTTTGATTCGCTGCAGCACCTCTATCACGATCGCGGTGAAGAAGAGGAGTTCACCGGCTACCCGATCGATTCGCTGGCCAAGACGCCTTATGGCCCCGCCATCATTGGCGTGGACAGCGGCAAGGTGAGCGACGCATTTCTGCTGCCGGTGCCGGCGCAACCGTTGCGCAGCAAGTGGTCGGTCGTGATGGTGACCCACCGGATTCCGGCCGGCGGCCGCCAGTACAACGATGTCAAGGAATTCATCCGCAAGCTGCTGGCCGTCGAGCTGGGTGAGCAGGCGTACGTCGACGATCTCCGCACCCGCACCTACGTGGATATTCGCAAGCCGTGACCCGGCGTGTCCGGCTCGCCGTCACGCTGGGAGATCCACGTGGCATCGGGCCGGAGATTGTCGCCGCAGTGCTCGCCGATACGCTCGACGTCGACATCGTCGCGATTGGCGCGAAAGAGCAGGTCGCTCTCGTCCCCGCTACCCAACGGATCGCCACCGGCAGCTGGAAACCCGCAGATGGCCCTGCCCGCACCGTGGCCATCGAGGCAGGGTTGATCACCGGACGCGCCGTCGAGCATGCCGCGCGCCTGGCCCTCAGCGGTGAAGTCGACGCCATCGTCACCGCCCCGGCCGAAAAACATGCGCTGCATCTTGCCGGCTTCCCCTTTCCCGGCCACACCGAATGGCTGGCGCAGCTCGCCGGCGGTTGTGACGTGGCGATGATGCTGGCAAGCGACCGGCTGCGCGTGGTGCTGGTGACGACGCACGTGGCGTTTCGCGATGTGCCGCTGCTGCTCACCGCCGATCGGATCGTCCGCACCGGCGAGGTGACGCGCTCGGCGCTGCAGCGCTGGTTCGGAATTGCCGAGCCGCGACTGGCGCTCTGCGCCCTCAATCCACACGCCGGCGAGCAGGGACTGTTCGGCGATGAAGAGGCGCGAATTCTTTCGCCGGCAGCCGAGCGACTGGGCGCTGCGGGTCCACTGCCGGCCGACACCGTGTTCGTGCGCGCGATGCGGGGCGAGTTCGACGTCGTGCTGGCGCCCTACCACGACGTTGGCATGACGGCGATCAAGGTGGCATCCTTCGGCAGCGGGGTGAACATCACGCTGGGATTGCCATTCGTCCGGACCTCTCCCGATCACGGCACCGCAATGGATATCGCCGGCAGCGGCCGTGCCGATCCCTCCAGCATGCGCGCCGCGGTCCATCTTGCGATCGACCTCGTCAAGCGGAGCCGCACCGCATGAGCCTGCGCGTCTCGATCCTGATCCCGGTGTACAACGAAGCCCGCACCCTCGAGACGCTGATCGAGCGCGTCCGCGCCGTGCCGCTCGCGACCGAAATCGTCTGTGTCGATGATGCCTCGTCGGATGGAAGCCAGGAGATCCTCGACCGGCTGCACGCCGCCGGCAAGATCGATCAGGTGCTGCGGCACGCGGTCAATCAAGGCAAGGGAGCCGCGATCCGCACCGCCATCGGCGCCGCCACCGGCGACGTGATCGTCGTGCAGGACGCCGATCTCGAGTACGATCCGCTGGAGATTCCGTCGCTGCTCGGACCGATCGAGGACGGTCGTGCCGACGCCGTGTTCGGGTCACGCTTCCTTGGCGGGCCGCACCGGGTGCTCTACTTCTGGCACTCGGTCGGCAACTCGATGCTGACGCTGATGTCGAACATGTTCACCGACCTCAACCTCACCGACATGGAGACGTGCTACAAGCTGGTGCGCGCGCCACTGATGAAGAAGCTGATCCTGACCAGCGACCGCTTTGGCTTCGAGCCCGAGATCACCGCCCGCCTGGCGCAGGCGCGCGCGCGCATCTGGGAGCTGCCGATCTCGTATTCGGGCCGGACGTATGAAGAGGGAAAGAAGATCGGCTGGCGCGACGGACTGGCGGCGTTCTGGCATATCGCGCGGTACAACGCGTTCCCACCCGCCAACGCGGTGGTGCGGCAGAAGGACAGGGATCAATACAACAAGGGGCCGTTCGCGCGGGACTGAACTACTTCTCTCCTTCTTTCCTCGTTTCTCTTTTCTCTTCTCTCGGTTGCTCCCTCACCTTGACTGCCTCCACTCGTCGCCCCGCCATTTCCGCGATCTCGAAGATGTAGCGCTCGACATTGACGCGGTCGCCCACCTTGGGAAGCCGACCGAGCTGCCCGAAGAGGAAGCCGCCGAGCGTGGTGTAGTCGGTGTCGTCGATGGTGGTGCCGAAGCGATCGTTGAACGCCCCGATCGGCATCGCACCTTCGATTCGCACCCAGCCGTCGTCGGTGACGGTCTTGACCTGCTGCACCGGATCGTGTTCGTCGTAGATCTCGCCGACGATTTCTTCGAGCAGGTCTTCCATGGTCACCAGGCCGGCGGTGCCGCCGTACTCGTCGAGCACCACCGCGAGGTGGGTCTTGAGTCGCTTCATGTCGGCCAGCACGTCTTCGACTTCGCGAGTGCCGGGAACGAAGAGCGGCTGGCGGATGATGTCCTGCACGATACTGCCCGGCTTTTCGCGCAATGCGCGCAGAACGTCCTTCGCGTGGGCGACGCCGACGATCTCGTCGAGCGACTCGCGGAAGACCGGGTATCGCGATCGGCCCGCCTTGGCGACGACGTCGGCAGCCTCGGTGATCGGCAGGTCGGCCCCCATGGTGGCCATGTCGGTGCGGGGCGTCATCACGTCTTCCGCGGTTTTCTCGCTGAATTCGAACACGCCCTCCAGCAGCCGTGCTTCACTGGGTTCGAGCGATCCGGATTCTCCCGATTGCTCGACCAGAATCCGGATCTCCTCGGGGGAGTGCAGCGGTTCGTGTTCGGAGAGCGGCTTGAGTCCCAGCAGGTGCAGGAGACCGTTGGCGGAACCGCGGAGCACGGTGATCGGGTAATGCATGACCCACGCGAAGCCGATCAGCGGCGCAGCCAGCCACGACGCCACGACCTCGGCATGCAGCAGCGCGATCGCCTTGGGGACCAGCTCGCCGAGGATGATGTGCAGGACGGTGATCAGAGTGAACGCGATGGCGACGGCGAGACCATGGGTCGCGATCTTGCCGGCGGCGGCGGGGAGGGTAGAAAACGCCCCCTCGAACATCCGCGCCACCAGCGGTTCGCCCACCGAGCCGAGTCCCAGTGAGGCGAGCGTAATCCCCAGCTGGGTCGCGGAAATCACCCGATCGAGTGTTTGGACCCCCCGGAGAGCCAGCGTAGCTTTGCGATCGCCGTCGCGGGCCATCTCTTCGAGGCGGGTCCGGCGAGCAGAGACGAGGGCGAATTCTGCTGCGACGAAGAACGCGTTGGCGAACACGAGGCCGAGGACAATGACGATTCCCAGACCGACAGATGAGAGTGCAACCGGGGCAGGCATATCCCCGAAGGTTAGCAGCGGAGCCGCGATCCCGCGCAAAATCGCCATTGTCCTCGCGCTGACGGCCGCATTTACGGTGATCGAGGTCGCCGGCAGCCTGCTCAGCAATTCGCTGACGCTGCTGGCCGACGCCAGCCACATGGCCACCGACGTCGCCGCACTCGGCCTGGCGCTCTTCGGCGCCCGGATGGCCCAGCGGCGCGAAGGCGCGGCGCAGCACTTCGGCAATCTCCGCTGGGAAGTGATGGCGGCGATGATGAACGGCCTGCTGCTCTTCGTCATCGGCGCGTTCATCACCATCGAGGCGATCGACCGCTTTGCCCATCCGCGCGCCATCAATGCGGTGCTCTTCGGCGGGATCGCCACCGCCGGGCTGATCGTCAACCTGATCTCGCTGCGAGTGCTGCACGGTCACCACGAGCACAGTCTCAATGCCCGCGGCGCCTACCTCCACATTCTCGGTGATGTGCTGGGCTCGGTCGGAGCTATCATCGGGGCCGTCGTCATCAACTTCACCGGCTGGATGCAGGTCGATCCGCTGATCTCGGTGCTGGTGTCAGTGCTGATCCTGCGGAGCGCGTGGCGCCTGGTGCGAACCAGCGGACTGATCCTGCTCGACCGGGTTCCGGCGAACCTCCGTCCTGCGGAGGTCGAGCAGCGCATGCTCGCGATTCCGGGCGTCGAGCGCGTGCACGACCTCCACGTGTGGACGGTCGCCAGCGGGCTGATTGCCATGAGCGCCCACGCCGTGGTGCCCGAGCTCGCGGCACATCCGGACGCATTGCGCCGTCTCGAACACGAGATGAGCCATATCGGTATCCGCCATGTCACGATCCAGCTCGAAACCGGCGACGAGTGCGTTGGGGAACTGTGCGGGGATGAGGAAGGTTCCGGGATTGAAATCGGCGCCCACGACGGACACAGCCACCACGGCCACACGCACACGCATTGAAGCGGGTTGCGGTGGGTGGGGGGCCTGTCTATATATGCGCGCTGAACGCAGGCCAGCGGCAGTCTCGCTCGTCTGGATCCTGAACTGAGGCAGCCGTAATTGAAGATCCGGAATCTCGCCATTATCGCCCACGTCGACCACGGCAAGACCACCCTGGTGGATCAGATGCTCCGCCAGGCGGGTGCCTTCCGTGCCAATCAGCACGTCGAGGAGCGCGTGATGGATTCCAATCCGCTCGAAAAGGAGCGGGGAATCACCATCCTGGCGAAGAACACGTCAGTGGTCTGGCATGGCACCAAGATCAACATTGTCGATACGCCGGGACACGCCGACTTCGGTGGCGAAGTCGAGCGGATCCTGCGCATGGTCGACGGCGTGCTGATCCTGGTCGATGCCGCCGAAGGACCGATGCCGCAGACCCGCTTCGTGACGCGAAAGGCGCTGGCCCTCGGACTGCAGCCGATCGTGGCCATCAACAAGATCGATCGCAGTGACGCCGAGCCGTTGCGGGTCCACGACGAAGTGCTGTCGCTGTTCATGGATCTCGAGGCGACCGAGGCACAGCTCAACTGCCCGTTCCTGTATACCTCGAGCCGGGCCGGCACAGCCACGTTCGAGCTCGATCATCCAGCGACCAGTCTCGATCTGCTGTTCGATTCGATCGTCGCCACGGTTCCGGCGCCGACCGGCGACCCCGACGCGCCGTTCCAGATGCTGGTCTCGACGCTCGACTTCTCGAACTTCCTGGGACGGATCGCGATCGGGCGGATCGAGCGGGGGCGCCTTGCGGCGGGTGATCAGGTGGCGCTGCTTCCGATGGGCGAGCCCGGGATGGTGTCGGCCGAAGAACCCGGTGTCGAACGTGGCCGGGTGACCAAGCTCTACACGTTCGACGGGTTGCATCGCGTCGAAGCGGCGTCGGTCGATGCCGGCGATATCGTGGCGCTGTCGGGCTTCGAAACGCTCGAAATAGGCAAGACCTTCACCGCGCCGGATCATCCGGAACGCCTCGAGGGTATCGCCGTCGAAGAGCCGACCATCTCGGTCGATTTCATTGTCAACAACTCGCCGTTCGCCGGACGCGAAGGGAAGTACGTCACGTCGCGGCAGCTGCGCGATCGGCTCTTCAAGGAGCTCGAGCGCAACGTCGCGCTGCGGGTCGAGCCCACCGATTCGCCCGACACGCACAC
>JBEPVV010000089.1:0-6702 GCA_041690795.1 Gemmatimonadota bacterium
GTGCCGCACCGCCGTCGTTGAGGCCGGGTGCGTTGCCGGCGGTCACCGTGCCGTCCTTGCGGAACACCGGCTTGAGCCTGGCGAGCGTGTCGGCGGTGGTGTCGGCGCGCGGCGACTCATCGGCGCTCACCGTGGTATTCCCACTGCGCCCGACAATTTCGACCGGCACGATCTCGCCGGCAAACTTTCCTGCCGCCTGTGCTGCCACCGCGCGCCGATGCGACTCGACCGAGTAGGCGTCCTGCTCCTGGCGCGACACCGCGGCTTTTTCGGCGGTGTATTCGGCGTACTCGCCCATGTGATTGTTGCCGAACGAATCCCAGAGCCCGTCGTGGATCATCCCGTCGACGATCGCCTGGTTGCCGGCCTTGATACCGTTGCGGTAGTTGTACAGGTAGTGGGGCGCGTTCGACATCGACTCCATCCCGCCACTCACCACACACTCCGCATCGCCGGCCTTGATGGCCTGCGCGGCGAGCATCACGGCCTTGAGTCCCGAGCCGCAGACCTTGTTGATCGTGAGCGCGGGGACGGTGCCCGGCAAGCCGGCGTGGATCATCGCCTGGCGCGCCGGTGCCTGCCCGGTGCCGCCCTGCACCACATGGCCCATGATCACGTCGTCGATGGCGGCGGGATCGATCCCCGCTCGGCGCACGGCTTCCTTGATCGCCAGCGCACCCAGCCGGGTGGCCGGGATCGACGAGAGCGCCCCCAGATACTTCCCGATCGGGGTGCGGCAGGCGCTGAGAATGACAGGTGTTGTCTGGTCCGTGCTCACGGCAATGCTCCGACCTCGAGGTTCAGGGGCGGAAAATAGTCAGGGATGGGGTGTCGCACCCGCCCTGACACATTGCCGGGCGATTTTCAGCGAGGTGGTTCGATCTGCACTGTCCAGCGCATGTCGGCCCATTCCAGCACCAGGGTGTCGGCACCGGCGTTGTCCCGGGCGAAGCGGATGGTGAGCCGTTCCGTCGTATCGCTGGTGCGTTCACGCGTGACGGGAATCCGCACCAGATCCTGCTCCGCATGATACTCCGTCCCCCACTGGCCGAATTGCCGGTTGACGATGAGCTCGGCGCCATCGGCGGTCGGCAGCGAAAAGAGGGTGTAATTGCCGGCAGGGATCGCCACCCCGCCGAGCATCACTGGTGCCGTGACGCGCAGTCGCGTGGCGGCGTTGGCGCCGGTGCGCCAGACCGTACCGTACGGCACCAGCGCGCCCCAGATCGCCCGGCCACGCATCGCGGGGCGGCTGTACGCCACCGAAATCTGCGCGTCACCGATCCGGGTGGCGATCGAGTCGGCACGTGACATGTCGCCCACCGCGCCACTGACCCGCTCGCGCGCCGCGGCGGAGGCGAGAAATGCTTCCACCGGCGCATCGGGTTGCCGGGTGGCGAGGATCTTGATCGTGGTGTGCGACCCGTCGACGGCGAGCAGGCGGCCGTCGCGATCGACCACGTAGTTCATCCAGTATTCCGGGTAGAAGAACTTGGTTGACAGCGTATCGGCGCTGCGGCGGCGAAAGTACGTCGTGTACGGCTTGGGCCCGCCGGCAGAGATCATCCGGACCGCAGTACTGTCGCCCGGTGTCCGGGTGGCCAGTCGCGTTTGCATTTCGTAGAGCGCCCAGAAATAGAGGTTCTCGGGATAGACGGCAGCTTCTGCCGGTGCCGCCACTGCACGCAGCGTCGCACCTTGCGCGCGCGTGAAGCGGATCGAGTCCGCGCCGATGACATGGTGCAGCGTCATCGGTGGCGCGGTGTCGTTCACCACCCGCTGCTCGATGGTGAATTCGGTCGGCGCGCCGCTGGCCGACCATCGCAGGCGATAGGTGGCATGCGTGACGCGTGGCGCCAGCAGGACGACTTCACCCTCAAGCAGGTTCGCCGACCGGGTGAAGCGTTCGACGGCAACGGTGTCGCGTCCGAGCAGCGTGACAAACCCCCCGCGCTCCTGAGCGTGGAGCGGGAGCACCACCGCCCCGCAGAGGCTGACCACCGACAGTACGCGAGCAGATCTCGACATAGACCCCGTCCGTCATCAGGTAGAAAGGCAGCCTGCAAACTACGGCGATCGGCGGGATAGCGAAACGGGACAATGTCAGGGAGGCGCATGAGGCTGGCCCTTGCCTTCGGCATTTATTCGGTCTATGCTGTGGACCCCGCGTTTTAAGGATCCCCGATGATTGCTCCTGCGCTCGACCTGCGCGAACACTTGGCCCGGAAGTTTCCCGATGCCGTGCCCTTGCCGGGACGGCAGGAGTCAGGAATTCCAACCGGGATCGCGCATTTCGATAACCTGCTCCCGAACAATGGCTTGCCGCGTGGGCGTGCCGCCACCTGGAATGCCCCGGCTCACGGTGCCACGGCACTCCTGTCAGCGGCCTGCCACTTCCTGATTGCCAGCGGCTGGCGCACGGCCTGGATCGACGGGGCGCGCACCATGGGTACCGGGTGGAGCGACGGTCCGCTGATGATCCGTCCCCGCACCCCGCTGCTGGGGCTGCGCTTTGCCGAATTGCTGCTGATGTCGGGAGGCTTTTCGCTGGTGGTGATGAGCGGAATTCCGGCTGACCGGCCGACGCTCTTTCGCCTCGGGCGCGCGGTGCACGAAGGCGGCGGCGCCTTTGCCATGCTCACCGAGGAAGCACTCCCCGCCCCGCTCCGCCTCACCTCGCGCTACCTGCCGCAGCGCTTCGACTACGCTCGCACGCCCTTCGGTACCCCGGCCCTGCTGCGTCGCGTCAGCATCGCCATCGACGCCAACGCCTCGGGGTGGAGTCGCACCACCACACTGGCACTGCCCTTTCACGCTCATGACGTTCGTAGCGCTCTCGATAGCGGACTGGCCGACCGGCGCGGCAGCGAATGACCTGCTGTCTGCCCTGCTGGCTGTCGCGCCGCGCGCAGCCGTAGACCGGCCGGCGCAGCTGGCGTGGCTCGATGGGCGCAGCCTCGATGCGGCCGCGCTCAGCGCGCGCGCGCGCGAACACCTCGCCACCATCGGTGTCATCGATGTGAGTGCAGGCGCGTCGAACATTCCCGCAGTTGCCGCAATTGCGGCACGAGAGAAGAGACAAGAGAAAAGAGATCCGCTGCTTTTCATTGCGAATGGGTGCGAGCGCGAGTGGCTCGCGCCGCTGTCGCTCGATGTGCTCCTCCCCACTCCCCGATTATTGGCGCTGTTGACGGGCGTGGGCGTCACCACCTGCCGCGACCTGGCGGCACTCACCCGCGAATCCATAGAGGTGCGATTCGGCCGCGAAGCCGTCGCGCTCTGGCGGCTGGCGCGCGCCGATGACCCCCGCCCGATCTTTTCGTCGCGCCCCCGCGAGCATCCCGGCGCGTCGCTCGACTGGGCCGAGTTCTCGACCACCGATCTCGAGCAGCTGGTGTTCGTGCTCCACTCGCTGCTGCGCACGGTGTGCGACGCCCTGATGGCCGACGGCGTGGGGGCTCGCACGCTGAGGTTCACCCTCGCGATCGAGAACCGCACCGTCATCACTCAGTCGGTGACTGCGGCGCGCTCGACCTCGCAACGCACCACCTGGCTGCGGCTGATGCGGCGCGCGCTGGAGCGTATCACCCTCCCTGATCGTGTCACTGGCATCGCCATCGAGGTCGACGCCGTCGGCCCGCCCAGCGTGCGGCAGGGCGACCTCTTCGACCTGGGCTTTGCTTCCGCCGAAGCGGCGGAGAGCGCCGTGGCGCACGTGATGGACCTGCAGAGCGACGCCGTGGTGCGCGCCGAGCGGCGCGAGCACGTGCTCAGGGAAGAACGGATCGAATGGAGCGTGGTGCACGACACGGTGATCGCTCGCGAGCCCGGGGTCGAGCCGGGCACGCCCGCACTCCATCCGCAGCTGCTGCCCCGGCCGCGCGCGATCGACGTGGTGAGCGAACCGGTGCGCGGTTTTGCGCATCCCGTGCGCTACACCGACAACGGCGTCAAGCTGGCGCTGCGCGAATGCATCGGCCCCCACTGCGTCTCGGGCAATCGCTGGAGTGAACGCTTCACGCGCGAGTATCACCAGGGCGTGCGCGACGACGGCGTGGTGGTGCTGCTCTATCGCGACGTGGTGCAGGATCAGTGGTGGCTGGCCGGCTGGTGGGACTGAGGTCATGATGGCCGCCACTGAACTGCGTGCGCACTCCGCCTATTCCTTCGGCGATGGTGCGGTCACGCCCGAGGCACTGGTCGCGCGCGCGGCGGAACTGGGCTACGGCTCGCTCGGGCTGACCGACACGGCCGACCTGGGCGGCATCGTGCGCTTCGTGGTGGCGTGTCGCGAGCACAAGGTGCGGCCGGTGATCGGCGCCGAGCTCGTGGTCGATGGCCGGCCCCTGGCGCTGCTGGCGCAGAACAAGCGCGGCTACGGACATCTCGCCAGCCTGGTGACGCGCTCGCGCAGTGGTGATCTCACCGACATTTCCCTGCCCCGCGCGGCACGCGGGCGACCCCGCCTCACCTGGGCCGACGTCGCGAAGCGTGCCGCCGGATTGCAGCTGCTCACCGGCCCATCGTCCGGCACGCTTGCCACCCTGGTACAGCAGGATCGCATCCTCGAGGCGACGCGATTGCTGCACCAGTGGCGCGACGTATTCGCGGGACGCGTGGCGGTGGAGGTGCAGTGTCACCAGACCGGCAGTGACGAGGCTGCGCTGGCCGGTGCGCTGATTGCGCTCGCCGAACGTGCCGGCGTGCCGTGGGTGATCGCGCAGGATTGCCGCTACATCCATCGCGGCGGCCGGCTGGTGCACGACATGCTCACCGCCCTGCGGCATGGTGTGACGCTCGACGCGATGGTGGCGCAGGGACTCGGTCATCCCAATGGCGGCTGGATCCTGCTCGATCCTGCTGTGCTGGCCCAGCGCTGGAAGGGGCGCGAAGAAGGCCTCGCGGCCAGCGCGGCCATTGCCGACGCCTGCGATTTTTCGCTCGCGTGGGTACGCCCGCCGCTGCCGACCTTTGCGGTGCCCGGCGGACACGACGACAACTCGTTCCTGCGCGAGCGCACCATCGCCGGCGCGCACGAGCGCTGGGGCGCCACCCTCACCCAGAAGCAGCAGCTGCAGGTCAATCACGAGCTGACCGTCATCGGGCGACTTGGTTTCGCCGGGTTCTTCCTGGTGATGTGGGATGCGGTGCATTACGCGCAGAATCACGGCATCCTCTGCCAGGGACGCGGCAGCGCCGCCAATTCGGCCGTGGCCTACTGTCTCGGCATCACCGCCATCGACCCGATTGCCAACGGATTGCTGTTCGAGCGATTCCTCTCCGAAGCGCGGGTCGATGGCATGACCGAGGCCCCCGACATCGATGTCGACTTCGAGCACGACCGCCGCGAGGAGGTGCTCGACTACATGTATCGCCGCTATGCGCGGAGCGGTTCGGCGATCACGGCGGTGACCCAGGTGTACAGTGCACCCACGGCATTGCAGGACGGGATGCGGGCGCTGGGGTATCCGGTCGAGCTCGCCTTCCGGCTTTCGAAACGCTTGCAATACCAGAACGCGCGCCGGGGCGCGGTGCTGCTCGCCACACAACTTGGCCCGGCCCAGAAGTTTGATGTCACGACGCCACGCGCGCGGGCGCTGCTCGCGATCATGCAGGCGTGCGAAAACCTGCCGAGGCTGCGCTCGACGCATCCGGGCGGCTTCGTGCTTTCATCAGCACCGCTGGGCGATCATGCGCCGATCGAGTGGACCACCAGGGGGCGATCGATCATCCAGTTCGACAAGGACGATCTCGACCTGGTGGGAATTCCCAAGTTCGATTTCCTCGGACTGGGCGGCCTCGCGGCGGTGCGGCGCGCCTTTGATTCGATCGAGATCCGCACCGGCAAACGGCCGCAGATGTACCAGCTGCCGATCGATGATCGCGCGACCTACGAGATGATCAGTCGCGGCGACACACTCGGCACCTTCCAGATCGAGAGCCGAGCGCAGATCTCATCGATCGTGCACACCCGCCCCGAGCGCCTCTACGACATCACCGTGCAGGTGGCACTGATTCGCCCGGGACCGATCCAGGCGCGCTTCGTCCAGCCGTATACCGATCGTCGTCGCGGGCGCGAGGCGGTGGTCTACGCCGATCCGCGGCTGGAGCCGATTCTCGCGCGCACCCAGGGGATTCCGATCTTCCAGGAACAGGCCATGGCCATCGCGATTGCCCTCGCGGGGTACACGCCGCCCGAAGCCGACCTGTTGCGTCGCACCATGGGCAACATCCGCAAGGAGGAGAAACTGGTGGCGGCCCTCACCGAATTGCGCGAACGGATGGTGGCGCAGGAAATCCCGCCGGCAGTGGCCGAACAGATCGAGTCGGACCTGCGCAGTTTCGCCAACTACGGCTTTCCCGAATCGCATGCCTGGAGCTTTGCGCTGATTGCCTACGCCACCGCCTGGCTCAAGACCAATCATCCCACCGATTTCTATCTGGGCCTGCTCAACGCGCAGCCGATGGGATTCTATCCGGTCAGCACGCTGCTGCATGATGCGCGGCGTCACGACGTGCCGCTGCGACCGCCCTGCCTGCGCGACGGCTTTCGTGATTGCATCAGCGAGCACGATCCCGAGCACGCGCTGCCGGCACTGCGAGTGGGGTGGCGATTCATTCGCGGCATCGGCGACACGCGCCTCGATACGCTCGAAGCGGCGCAGCGCGCCGCGCCCTTCCGGAGCATTGCCGATGCGGTAC
>JBEPVV010000090.1:0-6693 GCA_041690795.1 Gemmatimonadota bacterium
CCAACTCACGTCGCCCAAGTGGCGCACCGCATGGACGCGGTTCCACCGGCGCAGCGGCGAGCCGGTACGTGGGCGCACCGTGCTGCTCTCGTTTGCAGGCCTGGGATTCTTCGCGATCGCGTTCGGGATCGCGTGGCGCACGGTGATGTACTTCAAGAGCGTGCCCGAGATCGGTCCGCTGCTGGCAAGCAAGATGCTCGGCATGGCACTGCTCGCTTTCACGGCCATCCTCCTCCTGTCGAATCTCATCGGTTCGTTGTCGACCTTTTTCCTCGCGCGCGATCTCGACATGCTCGTTGCCGCCCCGGTCGAATGGGGGCAGTTCTACCTCGCGAAGCTGGCCGAGACGGTGATCCATTCTTCGTGGATGGTGGCGCTGCTGGCGGTGCCGCTGCTCACCGCGTACGGGATCGCCTGGCACGGCGGGATCTTCTTTCCGCTGGTCGCCATCGGCGCATTGCTGCCGCTGTTCATCATTCCTGGCGTGATCGGCTCGATGGTGACCCTGATCCTCGTCAATGTCTTTCCGGCGCGGCGAACCCGCGATGTGCTCGGCCTGATCACGGTGATCGCCGCCGGCGGACTGATGGTGTTCATCCGCATGGCCGGACCAGAACAGCTGGCACGCCCCGAAGGCTTCCAGAACCTGGTCGATTTCGTCGCGGTGTTGCGCGCGCCGTCGCACCCGCTGCTACCCAGCGAGTGGGCACGCGGCATGCTCATGAACTGGCTGACGCGGGTGGGCGACCCGCTGCCGATCGCGCTGCTGTGGACCACGGCGGCGGCGTTCGTCGTCATCGGGGCATCACTGCACCGGCGCTGGTATATCCAGGGGTTCGCGCGGGCACAGGAAGGCGCCGATCATTTCGTGCGCGGCGCGCGCTGGCACGGCGTCGCCCGCCGGATGCTGCTCGGCATGCCCGCCATGCGGCGTGAGTTCATCCTCAAGGACCTGCGCATCTTCTTTCGCGACAGCACCCAGTGGAGTCAGCTGATCCTGCTGGGCGTGCTGGTGCCGGTGATGCTGCTCAATGTGCAGATGCTGCCGCTCTTCAGCGGCGAGAAGGTGCCGCTCTTCCTGATCACGGTGATTCTGTTCGTGACGCAGGGACTGGCAGGCTTCGTCATTGCCGGGACGGCGGAGCGCCTCGTATTCCCGTCGGTGTCGCTGGAGGGACGCCAGCTCTGGCTGCTGCGCTCGTCGCCGCTCGATCCACGCGCCATGCTGCGCAGCAAGTATCTCGTCGGCGTGCTGCCGCTCCTGGTGCTGGCGCTGGCGCTGACGATCACCACCAATCACCTGCTGCACGCGAGCGACTTCATGACCCTGGTGAGTGTCGGGACGATCGTGGCGTACACGCTCTCGGTTGGCGGGCTCGCGCTTGGCATGGGCACGCTCTTTCCGCAGTTCGAAACCGAGAACGCCGGACAGATCGCGACTTCATTCGGCGGTCTCGTCTTCATGCTGATCGCGGTGGCGCTGCTCGGCGCGGTGATCATCCTGGAAGCGCTTCCCGTCACCGAGGAATTGCGCGCGCGCCAGGCAGGCGAGCAGTTCATGACCGTGACGTCGGAAGGATGGCTGGCATTCGGCGCGGTGGCGCTGCTCTGCCTGATCGCCGGCCTGCTGCCCCTGCACCTCGCCCGGGCGCGGCTGGAATCGCTCGAGGCCTGACGCACTAAGCCGTCCCCGTTCGCGCGGTCGCGACCCACTTCACGCACTTCCCCCTCCGCACTCTGCAGTCGCCACCGGACACACCGGTCCGTGGCCGCTGCCGTTTCCCTTGGGAGGTGCCTGATGTCACGCCGTCTGCTGCTGCTCTGCCTGGCCACGCTGGCCGGGGTCGCCTGTTCCGATCAACCCACCACGCCCGTGAACGCCCGGGCTCCCGTGTCGCAGGATGCGGCACGCAACGCGCGCGAGCGCCTGGCGCGCACCCTGGCTGTCGCGATGGCCGATCCGGCGACGCGAAGCGCGATCAAGCGCCGCCTCGACGCGTCGAACGCACCCGAGGGAAAGCTGCAATTCCAGGCGTTGATGCATGCCAACGAGGGTTCGCTCATGGCGTCGCTGGTGCGTGCCAGCGCGTCGACGCCGACTGAGCTGCTCGCCGACCTGGACGCCGCGCGCGGGCTGGAGCTCTATCTGCCAGTGGCGGCGCAGCGCGCCGCGTGGACCGGCGACGCGAAGTTCCTTGTCGGCACCGTCGGCAACGATCGCGAGATTCCAGTGGGCTTCGATGCCACCGGTGCCCGTTATGCGCTGGACCCATCGTCGCCGCCGCCAAACCCGGTGCTGGCGCTGGTGCCGCAGGAGACTGACTTCACCGGCGGGCAGCCTTCGCGGCTGCAGGCCTGCGTCGACATGTGCGGACCGCCTCCGCGAGGTGGCGGCGACCCGAGCGGCAGCCTGGTAACCGGCAGCGGCGGGCCGGGATTGTATCTGGTCCAGAGCCATTTCGGCGATTCGTACGAGAGCTGGCTCAAGGGCAATCCGGAATACGAGTATCACGTGTACGGCGTCGGTGATTCGGGGGAGAGTGTGCAGCTCGCGTGCACGGCCGAGCACGCCACGGGGATCTACGCCTGGGACCAGAACACCCTCGACTGGACCGGTTCGGTCATGCTGCTCGCCGACGCCGACTACAACGCCTACCAGAAGAAGCATCCTGGTGCGCCGGTGCGCATCGTCGCATGGGAAGACGATGACGAACCGTGCGTCGATCATGCCAACGTGACCGGAGTGGCGGCGCTGGTGACCGCGGTCGACAACGCCTACAAGCAGCTCACCAGTGGCAAGGTCGACCCGTGGTACTTCCGCGGCATCAAGTCGGCGCCGTCGATCTTCTCGCTGGTAGCGGCGATCCACAATGTGATCCTCACCAACGACGACTTCATCGGCAACGGCGTCGAGGGCACGATCACGGGCGATGCGCCCAACGGATCGAACTGGGTGCTCAAGTCGAACGGCACGATCACGGTGGGTTGGTTTACCACGGCGCGGAAGCAGTAGCGCCGGAAACGGAGAAGTGCGGCCGGTGCACCGGCGGCGGCGATCCGCCGACCGGGGCGCCGCGCTGGCTCAGGCTTGCAGCGGGGTGCCGCATCCCGGGCAGAAGGACGAATCTGGTGGCAACGCGACTCCGCATCCCGCGCAATCGTCCGTCGCGGTGATCAGGCCGGCGCCGCAGTCGGCGCAATAGATGGCGCCGGCTTCGTTACGCGAACCATGGACACGGCAGTGCGGCGACACACCGGTTGCATCGAGTGCGGCGATGGCCGCGGCGCTGTATCGCGTATTCAGTTCGGCGTAGTCGACGTCGGAGAGTTTGCCCGTCGCGCGATCGAACTCGATCTCCTTGAGCGCCAGCAGCGCCTGACCACGCGGCGTCTCTTCCGGATCGAGCGGGTCGAGATCGACCGCGGGGGCGTGCGACGGCGCGACAATAGGCTGCAGCACGAGCCAGAGCAGCGCCGCACCGACTACTCCCGCCGCAACGGCCTCGACGAACATCAGGACTCGACGTCGTCGAGCGCGCGCCGGAGCCGCTGCAGCTGTTCTGCATCGGGCGCCGCGAGTGGCGCGTTCGCTTCGACGGTCACCGGCGCGATGTCGCGATGGCGTCCGAGCCACGCGACGAGTGCCAAGCCGATCGCCGCGATCGACAATCCCGGGACCAGATAGCCGGCGAGATTGAAGCCGCGCGCCGGCGGCGCCATCAGCACCGCTTCGCCGTGCTCGACGACGAAGGCGTTGAGAATCTGCTCGTTGCTGTCGCCGCGCTGCACCGCCGCCACCACCGTCCGGTGCATTGCCGGAGAGTAGGTGCAGGAGAAATCAGTCGTGCGGCAGGTGTAGACATCGAGTGTGCAGCCACAGGTGCAGCGCAGGCGCCGCTCAAGTCCAATGACGCGCGGGTCGTTGTCGAGCGGACCGAGAGCGGCCGCTCGCCCTACCGGATTGATCAGGGTATCGGCGGCGGCCCCGCCACTATCGCGCGCCGCGGGTCGCTGTTGCCGCACCGCAACCGGAAGTGCCGCCGGGATTGCAATCAGTGACACGCCGCGCAGAAATGCTCGACGAGATATCGTCATTCGGGTGCGCCCGCCAGCGACGCGGCATAGCCGGCCTGCGGCACCACGCGTCGTTTGGCCGTCCGGACCTGCGGACCGCCGGGCCACATCGTGATCAGCCCGCCAAGGGTCAGCACGACGCAGCCGATCCAGAACCAGTTCACCAGCGGATTGATGTAGACAGTGAAGCGCGCCCGCTCAGTGCCGTCGGGCGAACCGGCGTACACGACGTAGAGATCCTCGCGCAGATTGCTGCGGATGCCGACTTCAGTCGAGGGCTGGAAGGTCGACTCGCCCAGCGAGTTGACGTACTGGCGCTGCTCGGAGCTGACGCTGCCGATGCGCTGCCCGTCGCGGCGCACGTCGAGCGTGGCGGCCGAGACATGGCGGTTGACCCGATCGTACTGCGACACGCCCATGTGCGTCAGCTGGTAGGTCTGCCCGAAGGGCGAGCGGATGGTACCGGTGGCGCCGGGCTGCAGGTCGAACTCCTTCTTCACCTGAAACGCGAGGCCGGTGAACGCGACGAAGTAGATCACGATCGCGATGTGCACGATGTAGCCGCCGTACCGCCGACGATTCCGCGCGACCAGATGCACCACCGCGGTCGGTGCACGTTCGGCGTAGAGCGACATCCGGGCGCGGATGCCGCGCCAGAACTCCTGAACCACGGTGCCGGTGACGAAGCCGGCGAGGATCAGCGCGACAAGCGCATAGAAATCACGCAGCCCCGACGCGATCAGCGCCGCGCCAACGACGATTCCCGAGATCACCGGGGCGACGAACTGCCGGCGGAGATTGGCCGCCGAGGCCTTGCGCCATGCGATCAGCGGTCCGATACCGGTCAGCAGCAGCAGCACCAGGCCGAGCGGCACGTTGACGCGATTGAAGAAACCCGGACCCAGCGTGATCTTGGTGCCACGCACAGCCTCGGAAATGATCGGAAAAAGTGTTCCCCAGAGCACGGAGAAGGCGATGCCGACCAGCGCGAGGTTGTTGAAGAGGAAGGCGGACTCTCGACTCAGCAGCGATTCCAGCTGCACCTCGGGCTTCAGCATCGGCCAGCGGGTGTAGAGCAGCGTGAACGAGAGCACACCCGACACAATCAGCAGCGCCAGAAAGAAGTAGCCGATGTCAGACTGCGTGAACGAGTGGACCGACGCGATCACGCCCGAACGAGTGATGAAGGTGGCGAAGATCGACAGCAGGAACGTGCCGATGACCAGCGATAGGTTCCATCGCTTGAGCATGCCGCGCTTTTCCTGGATCATCACCGAGTGCAGAAACGCGGTCAGCGTGAGCCAGCCCAGCAGTGGCGCGTTCTCGACCGGGTCCCACCCCCAGACGCCGCCCCACCCCAGCTCCATGTAGGCCCACCACATGCCGATGGTGATGCCGATGGACAGGAAGAGCCACGACGCGAGCGCCCACTTCCGCATCGCGATGATCCAGCCAGTATCGAGCTTGCGGGCGAGCAGTGCCGCGATCGCAAAGGCGAACGGGATGGTGACGCTGATATAGCCCAGATAGAGCATGGGCGGGTGCATCACCATGCCTGGATTCTGCAGCTGCGGATTGAGTCCGCCGCCGTCCGGCGGCGTGAACGGCAGCCGCTCGAACGGCGAGGCGTGACCGAAGAGCATGGTGGCGACGAAGAAACCGGTCACCAGGTTGACGACACCCGCGACATAGGGGAGCAGGTCCTTGTGCCGCGACGATGTCAGTGCCTGCGCCAGCGCGCCGAAGATCGAGAGGATCGTGGCCCAGAAGAGAAGCGAGCCGCGCTGTCCGGCCCAGAACGCGGAGATGAGGTAGTACGAGGGAAGATTCCGCGATGTGTACGACGCGACGTACTCGATATTGAAGTCGTGCGAGAAGATGCCCTTCCACAGCGCCGCGGAGGCGACCAGCAGCGCGGCGCACACCGCGTACGAACCGCGCGTGACGGCCTGTGACAGGTCGGGCCGCGTCTGCCATCGTCCGCTGAAGGCGACGACGGCGCTCCAGCAGCCGAGCAGCAGGGCGGCCCAGAGCGCGAAGGTGCCGAGCAGAGTCATGGCAGGGTCAGGTTTTCTTCGACTGCCCGTACGCCGCTTCGTAACGCGAGCCGCACTTCGCGACCAGCTCTACCGCGTGGAACGTCCCTTCGCGGCCGAGCTTGCCTTCCACCACTACGTCGATGTCGTTGGCATCCGTGAACGTGTCAGGCAACAGCCCGCTGTAAGTCACCGGAAACGTCTTCGCGCCGTCGCTGATGGTGAAATCAACCTCGCCGTGTTCGGCATCGCGCTTGATCGAGCCGGGCACGACCTTGGCGCTGACCTTGACGCCGACGTTGTAGAACTGCGGATCTTCCTGGGTGCGGGTCATCAGTTGCGTGGGCGTGAGGAAATATTTGCCGGTATCCTTGATCCCCTCGACGATCATCAGCGTCACGACGCAGACGATGAGCGAGGCGCCGAGGGCGAATTTTGTTCCGGGCTTCATGGCTCTACTCGATCAGACGGCATGGGGGAATTATAGCGAGGCCGCGACGTTCTCCTTGGCGGGTACCGATCCGTGCTCCGCGCCGCCGCAATCGACCCAGTGCAGCGCCGTTGCGACCCCCCGGGCCCATTC
>JBEPVV010000091.1:0-6666 GCA_041690795.1 Gemmatimonadota bacterium
GGATGCCATACGGTTCCACCGACTGCAGCATGTCAATGGCGAAGTCGTTGGCGAGCGTCTCGTGGTTGCGCGGTGCGCTCTGCCGGTTGCCGATCAGCGGAATCAGCGCCAGCGCCAGCACCGGCGTACCCGCCAGCCAGCGTTGCCTCTCGTTGACGCGATCGCCCAGCCACTCAGCCGTGGCCCGGATGGCGGAGGCGAATCCCGCGGCGAGCAGTACCCCCACGTAGGCGAACGATGCCACATAGAAGTAGTCGCGTTCGCGCACCTCCTGATCGTCGCCCGAGATTCCTGGCGTGCCATAACGGTAGCGGAAGTTCAGGTAATAGATCAGCAGCAGCGTAAGGATGAAGAGCATGATTACCGCTGCGGTTCCGGCCCGGCGATCGCGAATCACCAGCATACCGAGGCCCCAGGCGCAGAGCGCCGTGAAGAGACCGGTCGCGAGCGCGCTGAAGCCGCCCAGGTCCTTCGCCCACTGCCAGCTCCAGTAGTGCCAGTACATCTCCAGCTGCGAGCCCAGCGGCGACATCCGCTGCGAGACCGGCGGCTTGCCGTACTGCAGCCGGTTGAGGACGTCACTCAAGGCTTGCGAGAAGAAACCGGTCGGCTCCCCTTCGTTGATCGCCGGGTGCTGCCCCGCACGCATCGGCAGCCACACGTAGTTGAGCGACAGGCCGAGGATGACGGCGAGCAGGCCCACATACAGCAACGGGTTGCGACGATCGCGGTAGATCCCCCAGCCGAGCAGCCCCACGATCCCGAGCAGGCCGACGACGCGGATCATCGCCGACATTCCCGAGGCGCCCTCGACGGCATTGCTGTAGGTGAGGGCCGCGGCGGGGTTGCTGAGGTTGCCGGTGAAGCCGGGATGCCCGTAGAGCATGGCGTGCAGCACCGTCAGACTGTCGCCGAGGATGCCGGAGACGCCGAAGAGCAGTGCCCAGGCCATCAGGAGCACCCACGGCTGCAGCACGAGGCGGGGTTCGGTCCAGAACACGTAGAGCGCAATGATCGGGATGGCCAGCACGCCCATCATGTGGTTGGTGGACGTGAGCGCGCCGATGTACGCGGCGAAGATCAGCAGTCCGTTGCGGCGCTGGCTGTCGGGCATATCGGCCCAGCGCACCATGCACCAGACGATCATCGCGATGCTCAGGAGCGAGACCGTGTACACCTTCTCGTTCACGGTCGACTGATTCCATACTGTCCACGCGGTGGCGCTCGCGAAAATGCCGGCGAACGACGCACCAAGCCGCGGCAGCCGCGCCGGCAGGATGTTGCGCAGCCAGCGTTCGGCCACCAGAAACCAGAACGCCGCGCCCGCGGCACTGGTCCAGGCCGCGAACAGGTTGATCCGGCGGGCGTAGTTGCCCAGCGGCAACATCCCCCAGACGTGGGCGACCACGGTGAAGAGCGGATTGCCCGGAGGATGCGGAATGCCGAGCACCTTGGCGGCTGCGATGTATTCCGACGTATCCCAGAACGCGGTCGTGGGGGAAAGCGTCAGGATATACAGCACGAAGATGACCGCGAAGGTCAGCGCCGCGTAGAGGTATGGTGGCCGGTTGTCGTCGTCGAGTTCCACGTCGTGCTCCGCCGGTTGATCGTGCGCCAGAATTATCTCGTGAACCTGCTAGTGCCTGAACATCCGCAGCCCGGTCATCACCATGGCGATGCCGAGCCGGTCGGCGGCCACCGTGACCTCGGCATCGCGCACCGAGCCACCGGGCTGGATGACCGCGCGGATGCCTGCGCGCGCGGCTTCCTCGAGGTTGTCGGGGAAAGTGAAGAAGCCATCGGAGGCCAGCGCCGAGCCCTCGGTGACATGACCCGCCTGTTGCGCCTTGTGGATGGCGAGAAACGACGCGTCGACGCGACTCATCTGCCCGGCACCGATGCCGATCGTCCGTTCGTTGCAGGCGAGCACGATCGCGTTCGACTTGACCGTGCTCACGGCCGCCCACGCGAAGCGGAGATCGTTCAGCTCGGTCGCCGTCGGCGCGCGCGCTGTCACGACGCGCCAGCCGTCTTCCGAGGGATCGAAGGCGAAGCTGTCCTGGATCAGGAAGCCGCCGCGAATCTTCTTCCAGTCGAGTCCGCTGTTGCTGCGTGCCAGCGGCAACTCGACCACGCGGAGGTTCTTCTTTTCGGCAAAGCGCGCCAGCGCGTCGGCATGGAAGGCCGGTGCCACCACCACCTCGATGAAGAGGTCGGCCATGGCATCGGCCGCCGCGCGATCGACCACGGTGTTGAAGGCGATCACCGACCCGAATGCCGACTGCGGATCGCTGTTGCGCGCCCGTTCGAAAGCATCGGCTGCGCTCCGGCCCAGGGCCACACCGCACGGTGTTGTGTGCTTGATGATGGCGCAGGCGACGCGGTTGGTCCACGCGCCCACGGCGAGCATCGCCGCATCGACGTCGAGCAGGTTATTGAACGACAGTTCTTTCCCTTGACGCTGCGCCAGGTCGCCGATGCCGCGCGGCTCCTCCGTCACGTAGAGCCCCGCACGCTGCTGCGGGTTTTCGCCGTAGCGGAGCACCTGGCGCCGTTCCATCGACAGCGTGACGCGCGCTGGCAGTGTCTCCTGTCTCGGCGTCAGGTATCCGGCCACGGCGCTGTCGTAATCAGCAGTGTGCGTGAAGACCTTCGCCGCAAAGTCTCGGCGAGTCTCGAAGTCGATCTCGCCCGCACCCAGCAGCTCGATCACGCGACCGTAATCCTTGGGATCGACCACGGGCAGGACGAACTCGAAATTCTTGGCCGCCGACCGCAGCATCGACGGGCCGCCGATGTCGATGTTCTCGATCGCATCCTCGAACGACGCCCCGGGATTGGCGATGGTGGCCTGGAAGGGATAGAGGTTCACGGCGACGAGCTGGAACGAATCCAGGGCAAGCTCCTTGAGCTGTCGCACATGCTCGGGCCGATCGGCGCGCGCGAGAATCCCGGCGTGCACTGCCGGATGCAACGTCTTGACGCGGCCGTCGAGGATCTCCGGAAAGCCGGTCACCTGGTCGACCGGGGTCACCGCGACGCCAGCCTCCTTGAGCAGGAGTGCCGTGCCGCCGGTGGAAACGAGCTCCCAGCCCAGTCGCACCAGCTCTTCGGCGAACGAAACGATGCCCCGCTTGTCGCTCACTGAAATCAGGGCACGCGGCATCAGGTGTTTCTCCAAGACCCGTAGGTCATCAGTCAAAATCAAAGGGTACAGGATGGCCTGCCCGAGCGGCCGCGCGAACTGCCGCGGGAAGCAACCGGTGTTCGACGTCGAGCACCGCCGCCGCCAGCATCGCGGGCGTGCACTTCGGCGGAATCGCGACGCGTCCCTGGCCGAGAACGCGCCCGCGATCGTACTCCTCGTCGACCAGGTGCACCGTCGCGCCGCTCTCCGCGTCGCGCGCGGCAAGCACCGCCGCATGCACCCGTTCGCCGTGCATTCCCCTGCCGCCGTGACGCGGAAGCAGTGCGGGATGGACGTTGATGATCCGTCCTCGCCACGCCTCAACGACAGCGGCGGGAACGAGCCGCAGATATCCCGCCAGCGCGAGCAGGTCGCAACCCACGGCGTTGAGCGTCGACATCCATTCGTCGCCGTCGCGATAGTCGACGAGCTGGTGCGTCGGAATTTTCCTCGCCTCCGCCTCCGCCAGCGCCGCCGCCCGCCGATCGGAGAGCACCATCGTGATCCGGGCCTCGTCGCTGCCCTCGAGCGCATCGGCCAGCGCAATCATGTTGCTGCCTCGGCCCGAAACCGCTACCGCCACCCGGTAGATCACAGGACGCAAGGATAACGGGGCAGGTCCGCCAATCCCGCCCCGAGCCCCGACCGGATCACCGCGCCAAGCCCTTCGGCAGCCGCACGGACCGCCAGTTCCGGCGCCCGATCAAGGAGCATGGCGCGGGTTCCCAGCTCAGCCGCGGGCTGCAGGTCCCTCAAGTGGTCGCCGATGCACCAGCTGCGCTCAAGGTCGACGTCGAAGCGGGCGGCCGCCTCGCGGTGCAACGCAGTCCCGGGCTTCCGGCAAGTGCAGCCGGCATCGGGCGCGTGGGGACAGTGCAGGGTGGCGTCGACGGACGCGCCCGCGTCGTGCAGTTGGCGATCGAGTTCGACGCGCGTGGCCTCGTATTGCGCCGGCGCGATCAGTCCGCGACCGATCCCGGACTGGTTGGTAATCACGAGCCGCAGATACCCCGTCGCTTCGATCGCGCGCAGCGCGTCGGCCACTCCCCCGAGCAGCATCACACGGGCCGGATCACGCAGGTAGCCGACATCGTCAATCAGGGTGCCGTCGCGATCGAGAAAGACCGCCGGACGACGTGCGCCGTTGCCGGTCACCGGGGTCGCTTGACCACAACTGAATCGGGTTTGGCTGGAAGTGCGCTGTCCGGTTTCACCACGATCGGTTTCTTCCGTGACGGTGGGGTCGAGTCCGGTTTTGCCGCGTGCGCGACGATCGACTCGGCCTTGATCGAGTCGGCGCGTGCGCGCGCAGAATCGGCGCGCATGCGGGCGCTGTCGGCCGCGGAGGGCGGCGGCGGTGCGTCGAGTCGGCGGATCACCGGTGGCCCGGGCACGCCCGCAGCGGTCCGCACGCCGTGCACCTCGATGACATAGTTCACGTTGGGCAGCACCGGTCCCACCGTGTGGACGACCAGAACGCTGCCAAGGACAGGCCGCTTGTCGAGGGGTGGATCTTCCTTCGGCACCGGTCGCTGGTTGGACCGGACGATCCGCCGGGGAGGTGCAGCTTTCGCGACCGAGTCGGCGCGAATGCTGTCGCGGCGCGCGGCGCTGTCCCGCGCCGCGGATCGGCGAACGACCACACGATGCACCGAATCCGCAATCACCTTTGGCAGCGCGTCGGAGGCGCCGATGTTGAGCGAATCGGGAAGGCGGCGTACAAAAATCGATTCGGCCGGAATGCGCAGCGCCGGATCGATGGGGCGCGTGAACGTCAGCGCGATCGTGTTGGAATCCTGCCGCGCGATCTCCTGTATGCGCGGAGGCAGCGTGTCGCGCAGGAAGGTCCAGATCTCGCCGACGCTGTCGCGCGTTGCCGGAATGCGGGTCGTGTCCCAGGCCTCACCCGGCTGGCGTCGATGGTCGCGATTCTGGTCGACCGTTGCGACAACCAGGTATGGTCCGTCGGGGAGCGGCCCGAGCCGGAAGCGGCCGGTGGAATCGGTGATGGCGCGGTAGCGCAACGAATCCGGAAGGTGAAACGCCTCGATCAGCGCGGCACCGGCACCGCGGCGTCCAGCCCAGTCGATCGCGCGACCGGACAGGGTCCGCGTCGGCGCGACCTGGCCGGTCGTGAAGGTGACGATGCGGCCAACCTTGAGTTCGTTGGCGCGCGGCTGGAGGTCACGGACACCTGGCAGCAGTTCGATACGGTAGACGGTGTTGGGCTGCCAGCCATGTCGCGGGCGCACGGTGATGCGATCGCGACGCCACTGCACGATCGGCACCGCAGTGTCGGGCGAGATCATCACCAGCTGCTCGAGCCCGCCGTTGCCGTAGCCGAAATTCGGCGACCCGCCCTCGCTGATGACTTCGTCGAAACGGAACTCGACGTTGCCGCGAAAACCGGGGAGCACGATGTCGCTGTCGGGGTAGACACTGACGAGCGCCGGCGGCGTCAGTCGAACCGGACCGCCGGGCGGAGGCGCAATGCGCGCACAGGCCGTCAGCACGATCAGGACCGCAACGACGCGCATCACCCCGCGCAACCGAGCGCCCGTCGCTTGTCGCCCAAGACGACGGCCTGCGCGCGCCAGCCGGCAAGCTTCTCCCGCTCCTTCTCGACAATCGCCGCGGGTGCACGCGCCACGAACTGTTCGTTTCCGAGCTTCTGCTCCTGCGCGAGCACGAGCTGATCGAGCGTTTCCGCTTCAGCGGTGAGGCGCGCGCACTCGAGGTCGACATCGACCACGGCTTGGGGGTCGACCACCGAGACGGTGACGATGCCGTCGCGCAGTTGCACTGCGCTCCCGGTCGAGGCGCCGCCGTCGGCGCGCGAGAGCTGCCCGACCTTGGCGAGTCGCCGGATCGTTTCGGCGTGATCGCGAAGGAACACGTCGAGTGCCCTGTCGCCAGCAATCGCGACGTCGACCACCTTGCCCGGCGGTGTCTTTCGGTCGGCGCGCTCGGTGCGGATGGCCGTAATCAGTTGCTGCACGTCGGCAAATTCACGTTCGGCCGCGGCGTCAGCGGGCGCGTCGGCCGCCACGGGCCACGCCGCCATGCTGATCGAGGCATCGGCCGGAATGCCGGGGAGGCGGCGCCACAACGTCTCGGTAATGAATGGCATCACCGGGTGCAGCAGGCGGAGCGCTACATTGAACGCATGCGCGGCGACGGCGCGCGCGCTGGCGCCACCCTCCTGCGTGCCGTAGAGTCGCGGCTTGATCTGCTCGATGTACCAGTCTGCGAAGTCACTCCACAGGAAGTGGTAGACGGCGGCCGCGCCGTCGTTGAGCCGGAATCGTTCGTAGTTGCTGGTCGCGGCCTCGATTGTTTCGTGCAGGCGGCTGAGGATCCACCGATCGGGAAGCGCGAGCGTCGTCACATCGACCGATGACAGCGGCGCCGTCCCCACCTCGAGGTGGGCGAGCAGGAAGCGGCCGATATTCCAGAGCTTGTTGGCGAAGTGCCGGCCG